>CAWUUP010000088.1:0-12891 GCA_963925255.1 uncultured Luteolibacter sp. | reverse complement strand
CGATGGGGCAGAGATATTTTTCACCTTGCAGGGTGAGGGGGTGAATGTGGGATGTCCGGCGGTATTTGTCAGGCTTTCACTGTGTAACTTGCATTGTGTTTGGTGTGATACAGATCACACGTGGAATTTTGTGGGGACGCCTTGGGCGCATGAAAAGGATTCTCAGCCGGGTTATCAGAAGCACTGCAAAGAAGATGCGATCATCGAAATGGATGTAGCGAACATAGCGGCGCTGGTGAGGGAATATGGATGTCGGCATGTGGTGCTGACGGGTGGTGAGCCCTTGCTGCAGGAGAATGGCTTACTGGATTTGATCATGGAACTCCGTTTGGATGGGGCGGATTGGTTTTTTGAAATGGAAACGAATGGTACGCGTTTACCCAGCAACGAGCTCATGGATCGATTGGGGCAGTTCAACGTTTCTCCCAAACTTGCGAACAGTGGGGTTTCGGAATCGCTTCGGCAAAAACCAGAGGTGATAAGCGGATTTGTGGAAAGTGGTAAAGCGTGGTTTAAATTTGTGGTCGAAAAAGAGAGTGATTTGGCTGAGGTGATGGCCTTGGTGGAACACTCTCGGATTCCGATGAATCGGGTGATTTTGATGCCAGAAGGCCGAAATGTAGAAGAAATCGATAAGGTCGCTCCCTGGTTGGCTGAACGTTGCCGGGACGTCGGAGCAAGGTTTTCTGACCGCTTGCATGTGCGACTCTGGGGGGATAAGCGCGGAGTATGAGGTGAAGCGGGATACACAAGACTGCAGTGAAATCAACAATCGTTAATCAAGTCGAACGATCATAGAACGCGCTGCGTAATGGATTGATGATTTCCGATTGATGATTGACTACGCTTCGCTCCGTCCAAGCGGTAAGGACTTCTTCAGATTATACTGAGTTCGCTATTGCTCACACTGCTTTTTGGATTTTTGAATGAAAAAGACAAAATTCTAGCGAAACTTTTCTGGTTGGAGAGGGTTTGAAGGAGAGAAAATGAAAGATCACAACCATAACGAGCATTGGGACGAAAATGATGCGACCTGGCTTTTGCTTGGAAAAGCAGCTCCGAAGCAGGCTAGTCGTCGTTTTGCAGATGATGTGGTTCGTGCAGTGCGTTTGTTGCCTGAGGCTGATTCGGTTTGGCCGCGTATTTTGAAGTTTTCTGGTTGGTCTTTGGCTGCGACCTGTGTGGTCTTGGCTGTATCGTTGTTCATTGATCCTATTAAAAATAGCCCTACCATCGTAGATCGTGGGTCGCTAACTCATGCGGGAGTTCCAATCAGAGTATCTAATAAAGTCCCTGAAATTGCCAATAACGACGCACAGTGGAAACAGATCGAAGATGTGGCTCAAGCCGAGTTATTGGCCGCAGCGGCTGATCATTTGGAGGAATTCAGCGATGAAGATCTGGTTACTATGATTGGTTTCTAGGGCTGATCTGGGCTGGATTGAGAAAGCGGGTTGCAAAAAGATAGGGAACAAGCCTAGATTCGCTATCTGAAATTAATGGTTATGGCGATTGAAGGTGAAGATTTAGCTAAGGCATGTGTAAAAGCAGCGGTGGATATCCAAGCGGAGAACATCCGAGTTTGGGATATGAGGGGGGTTTCAAATTTAACCGACTTCATGATCGTATGCTCAGGATCCTCGTTGCCGCACTTACGTGCTATCATTCGTGCAGTCGCCGGAGCGGTGGAAATGGAGCATCAAGTGAAGGCTGTGAACTCTGAGGGTAAAGTGGATTCCAAGTGGGTGGTGCTCGATTACATTGATGTCATGGTGCACGTGATGCACGACGAGATGCGCGAATTTTATGATCTTGAAGAGCTTTGGGCTGAGGCTAAAGAGCTTGGATGGGATGGAACAGGGCAAGACATTGGTGGTCAGCGCAAATCCAATTTCACCCACTGAAGAGGGGTTGAATAAAGTTAAAACCCGCGTCGAATTGACGCGGTTTGTGGTGGTTTTTGCGGGCGTCGGATTGACGTTTTTTGTATTTGGAATGTGGAGTGTCGATGGTGTGATGGACGCAATGGGCTTACCCGCTTTAGTTTTACTCGGGTGCGCTCGATGGATGGTGTCTATAATCTTAAAGGGCTAACTTTAGTTTTTCGAGGACCGAGACGGGTGGAAGTGGCGAAGGGCTTCGAAGCTAAGCTTGAATTGCATTGTGGAGCGAGGTTGTTGGATGGTTTTTGGTCAGATTTTAGAATCAGTTTGATGAATAAGAAGGAGATTTGTGGGAGGATTCTATGGTTAGGTTCAAATAGTTCAGCGATGATCGTGCGCTGGGTGAGTTTGAAGCACCGTGGAATTAAGCAAAAACAAGTGGGATAGATACGCTCAAGTTTCCCTTTGGGCTTAATGGTATTTAAAAATGAGATGCCGCTTCCTGTAGAAATTGGGGTGGTTCCTTTTGGACGGGTTCCTAAGGAATTAAGCTACAGTGGTTTTTTGTTAGAAGGTATGCCATTGCAACGAGTTCAGAGCAAATCACAGGTTGGGCAATTGGACTGACGGCTGGGTTTGGGGTGAGTGCATTTCTCTTGTTCGTTTTCAGAGGACGGACTCAAGAGATTAAGAGCCAAGGATCGAGTGCATCTACAGGTAAAGGCAAAGAAGCGGGCTATTTCGCTGCTTGGCGTAGAGCACTTAAAAGGCGTGGTCTTAGAAATGAAACAGGGCTTACAATACGACGTCAGATTGACAACATAGACGAAGTGCCGGATTTCTCAAAAGAGGCTAGTTCGCTACCACTACGCAGTCAGATATGAAGGGCTACCGTTAGATGCAGAGTTGGAACATTGTCTCGAGAAAGAGATCGATAAGTGGTGACCTCTTTGGGTTCTGATAGAATAAAATCCAGTTTAATAGATATCTAGAATTCAAGCAGTTGTAGCTGCCAATTCATGAGGAAATCGGCTGCCTGAACTTCGTTTGCAGCGATCGATTCGATGACAGCTCGTGAAGCAAGGAGAGAACCGTCGATTCCAAGATCGTTTCCAATTTTATTACGGCGTAAAATCATGGCGTCGACGCGGTCATCGAATTCGCGATCCTTTTTGCGGCGCAATCCAATGGCTTTTGCTGGCCATTCACTTTCGGGAAGAGAGAGCACAATTTCTTCCATTTCTTTGAAACGCTTGATGCGATCGCTGCGGAAATGAGGCGGAAGTTTGATAGGTTTTTTATCGATCATCTCCAGGCACCATTCAATGAGTTGGCGATTTGGTGCTACCATGAATGAAGGGCGATCCCATGCTTCTGCTTCTTTATCGCGCCAATTCCACAGGCCTCGAAGACAGGCGAGGCCGTATGAGCTGAGCTTTCCGGAACCAGAAATGCGCCATTGATCGTCGCGACTGTCATCGCGTTCTTCGACTTTGATTTTTGCCGCCTCACAACTCTCCAAGAACCATGAGTAGCGGCCTAGCTCCTTCAGTTTTGAAACGATGATATCGCCCATTTCCAAAAGGTAACGAACATCGTTCAATGCGTAATCGATCATCGTTGGCGAAAGCGGGCGCTTCCCCCAATCGGCTTTTTGAGATGATTTTGAAATCACGACTCCAAAGTAGTGCTCAACCAAATTTCCGAGTCCAAATTTTTCGACTCCGAGTAGACGAGCGCCTATCTGCGTGTCGTAAATATTTTTAGGTAAGCAGCCGAATTCGCGTTTCAGCATGGTCATATCATAATCGGCGCCATGCATCCAAACGGTTGCATCTCTGAGGTATTGATCCAGTGGGCTGAGATCTTTGATCGCGAGTGGGTCGATCAATACACATTCATCGCCTGCGGTAAATTGGATCAGACAGAGTGATTCTTTGTGACGATGAAGGCTATCTGCCTCGGTATCGATGGCACATATTTTTTCACCTCTTATCGGTTCGCATTTTTCAAGGAATTCCTTGAGTTGGGGTGTGGTGCTGATCATGCGTGGTTTTCTGGAAAACGGCGGAGGGAAACAAGAGGAGGTTGTTTGTTAACCCTATTTTTAGTCAATAAAAATGAAATTTCCCAGTAATGAAGGGTGGGAAATGCTTTATTTTTGTGCTTTTTCCAGAATTTTAATATTTCTGAAAGCACATTCGTTGATGTGGTCAGTCAGCATGATGAAACCTTCAATTTTCTCTCCGAAACCCGCGGCTTTCTTGAATTTGCTTTTCTGGACCAAAGCCTTGAGTTCTGGGCTACCGAGTTCGTAAGACACGACTAAGGCTCCATTTAGCCAATGTTCCACATGATTTCCGTCGATGACTAACTTGGAAGAGTTCCATTCGCCAATAGGGTTCACTTTTTTGAGTTTGTTGGCGCCAATCAAGTCATAAAGGGCAGCGGTTTGATGGGTAGAGCCGTTTTTCGCATCATGATGGCACTGATTATCCAGCATTTGATATTCGGGACCTGGCGTCGCTGGGCGGGATTCATCAACAAGATATTTGATTCCATTGTTACCTTTGGCTGATAACTTCCATTCCCAAGTCAGCGTGTAGTCTGTGAACTTACGATTTGTGATGATGTGTCCACCGTTGACTTTCTCAAGTTTGGTGAGGACCCCGTCTTCGATCTTCCATCCTTTATCGGGGCGCTTTTGTGATCCAAATACACGCCAGTTATCGAGATCTTTCCCATTAAATAGGAGCTGCCATCCTTCGGCTTTTTCTTTATCGCTGAGCGTATTGAGCTCGGATGCGAACAAATCCGCGGTCAGGATTATGATAGTTAGTAAAATTTTCATCAGGTCGCTGAAGTCTCGGATCTAGATTGAGGTTACTTGAGGCCTCTGAGGATTTGGGTGCGGAGCTCGACGACATCAACTTGTTCACTGTGGCTCCAGAGGATCTTTCCTTCGGGTGAAATAATGAGGGTTAAAGGAAGAGCGCCGGTCCATTCTGGATAGATCGCGTCGGCTAACTTGTCAGGGTTGCTGCCGTTCCAGATATAGTTATTGGAGGTGCGATCTTCCTTTTTCATGGATGGCTTAGTCCGAGCTGAGAGCGCAGCATGGCGAGACTCTAGGAATTTTTTCACTTTCGCTTTTTGTTCGATTGGATCCATGGAGATGGAAATGAAATCTACATTGCGATTTTGAAAGCGGCGGTAGGTTTCCACTAGATCGGGAAACTCAGCAACACAAGGGCCGCAGGTGGTCGACCAAAAGTTGATGACTCGGACATTTCCGGATTTATTTTCACGGAGTTTTTTAGCCAATGGCTCGTCTATTTCGTCGAGAGTGATTGGCATTTCTTCCCATGCTTTTTGCTCTTTCTCGACACTGTTGCCTTTAAATAACCATTTGGTGGAGCAGCCAAATGAACGGGTTACAGCTTCTCCAACTTCGTTGCCGGCGAGTAATGCATTCAACGCATCGCACAGGTAGGATTTTTCCACAGGCTCCAAGGATCTACCCGCGTCATCCATGCGCCCAGTGTAACGTAGTTTCCGCTCAGCATCGAAAACGAAAACATGTGGCGTGGATTGCGCACCGCATGCCGTAGCGAATTTTTGTGTTTCACCGTCGTAGAGATAAGGAAATGTCCATCCAAAGCTAGCGGCGAAGGGTTTCATCTCTTCGAAGGAATCGCCGAAAGGTGAGTAACCGAGTTCATCGGGGCGAAGGCTTTTCGCGTTATTTGCATTCACTGCAACGATGGCCACGCCATTATCTTTGTAAGCTTGGTGGATTTGCTCAGTTCTCGCCGCCGCAGCGACGGAGTCTGGGCAATGATTGCAGGTAAAAATGACGCAAAGGATTTTCGCATCGGCGTAAGTAGCTTCGGTATGGATTTTGCCATCGATGCCTGGTAAGGAAAATACAGGAAGTGGGGAGCCGATGGGGAGGACTTTTGGGACTTGTTCGTCGGAGAAGGCCAAACCGGTTAAAATCGGAAATAATAGAAGCAAGATAGGTTTCATATTTGATGCTTACGTTAGCTAGAATCGATTTATTCCAAAGTGGAAAATCCGAGCTAATCGGCTCCCTGCTTCAAAGTGCCCAGTATTGGGTCTGAATAAATCCTAAAGATAAGTTAAATATTTGTCTGGTATAATGGTCAAAATTTATTTAGGAAATACGAAACAAATCCCTAAGCCATGCCATCTACCAACGAATACACTCACCCGATAAACGTTCGTTCGAGACAACTCGACATGCCAACCCGCGGAGGTTATCAAGACGATTACGATGATAAAATTAGGAGCGCGCAGCTTGAATTGGAGCGAATCCAGCAAGAGCGTGGGGAGCTTGAGCGAAAAAAACGTGAGCTAGAGGAGCTCACCAGCCGCAAGCGTGCGTTTCTTTCTCAGCAGGTTGAACTTACCGAAAAGCTTTCTACAGCGATCACATTGATCGACCGAGAGTTGCATGAGTTGAGAGAGGAGACCGACCAAATTGAGCAATGCCGTGTTTGTTTTGTTGAACATTTGGATAAGATCCAGAAGCATGATCCTGAGAAATGGACGCGTGATAATCTCCCTGAGAGACTAGAAAAAGCGACAGCCGTTACGGATATGGCTGCTGACGAGTATGATCAAGCAGCTGCGTATTTCGAAGGAACACGTGCTGGAGGAATTTTTGGTAGATCATCGAAGGGTGGTCGCCGTAAGCCAAAGTCCCAAAAGAACGAATCTGAATTTCTTGAGCAACTGGTGAACGGCTTTGCCTTCAACTTACCTATCATCATTCTTGGTGCGGCGGGTTTAGTGGTTTATTTCATTAAATAGAACGATGGCGAAGTTGAAACAAGCGAGTCTGTTTGATGAAGATTATGAGCTTCAGGCTCTGCGTGAAAAAGAGCGCAAACTTGCTGAGGCGCAGAGAGAATATCAAAGGCTTCCTGCTTTGCTAGCAAAGCAGAAAAAAGAGAACGAGGCTACCATGCCGCCGATGGCAGAAATTAAAGAACGCCAAAAGTTCAATCGCTTTGAGCAAAGTTTGAGTAGGGGACAAATTGAAAATGTTTTACGCACGCAGAGATACAGCTTCGGTATGATGTTGTTGTTGTTGGCTGCCACCATCTTAATGGTGATTTGGGCGCTTCGGATCATTACGGCTTAAAGGATTTTCCCTAAGGAATCTCCCATAGCTCAACTTTTCGTTCTGCTGAACGTGGTTCTAAGTGCGATATAACACGACCCTCAGGACCTAGAAGATTAGAGATCTTTGCCTCCACATCAGTTGCGTGATCATGTGCCTCTGAGAGTTTCATATCATTTGGAAAAACCAGATGGAACTCGACCCAATGAAAGTGCCCTGAGTGACGATGTCTGAAATTATGGTAAGTGAGATTCTTTTCAGCGACCGATCGATCTAATAAATCACGTGTAAGTTTTTCGATGACTGGATCGGCCTCATCAAGCAGGCCACCGAAACTTTCTTTAATGAGTTTCAATCCGACACGTAGGATATTGAGAGCTGCGATGCTGGCGAAAATTGGATCCCACCAAGGCCAGTTGGTAAATATAATCAGCGTCAGCGCAACTAGCGCGGCAATACTCGACCATACGTCAGTGAGAACATGGATTCCATTTGCGCGAATCAGGGGCGAACCCGTTCCTTTCCCAACTTTAATGAGCGTAAGCCCTAGTGCTAGATTGATTAATGCGACAACTCCAGTGATCCAACAGCCCAGCGCGAGGTTTCTAATTTCAACGCCGTAAGTAAATTGTCTGACTGCTTCATATAGGATTAGAAACGCTGCTGCTGAAATCATTGCGCCTTCTAATCCAGCAGAGATGAAGGAAATTTTGTCATGCCCGAAGTGGTGGGTGTCATCGGCTGGTTTTCTCGCCAAGCGCAGAGCCCAAGAAGCGAAGGCGACGGCGAAAACATGAACAACTGATTCCACAGCATCCGAATAGATCGCAGAGGAGTTGGTGCTGACGGATGCAAAGACTTTTAGCGCGAGCAACAAGATCGCGACGACAAGAGACAAGTTCATCACTTGTCGTTGTGGGTCTGGTGGGGGCATTAAATAATTCAGGAAATCATTTCATGAGGCGTTCGATATCATCGGGCTCAATGGGAATAGAAGCCATTAGATCGATGTTTTCTTTCTCACCTATGAAGTAATCATTTTCGAGACGTATGCCGAGATTTTCTTCACGGATATAGATACCTGGTTCAATGGTGAAAAGCATGCCTGTCGCTACGATTTCAAATGGAGGCGATACATCATGCACATCTAAGCCAAGATGATGAGATACGCCGTGCATGAAATATTTACTTACGAGTGGTTTGGTTCCGTCCTGAGCTGCGGCTTCTTCAGCAGTAAATAGCCCGAGATTAATGAGTTCTTTTTCGATCTCAGCCACCACTTGTTTTTGGTAGTCGGGCAGTGCGATGCCGGGACGAAGTATCGTGTTTGAAAATTTCATGATGCGTAGCACCGCCTCATAGACTTGTCGTTGGCGTGCTGTGAACTTACCGTTTACGGGAATCGTTCTCGTCATATCCGCGTTCCAGCCAGCGTATTCACATGCCACATCGAGTAATAGCATGTCGCCGTCTTTGAGAACTTGGTCATTATCGATATAATGAAGAATGCAGGCATTTCCACCACCTGCAATGATGGGGGTATAGGCAAATCCACGAGAACCAGATTTAATAAACTCATGAATGAACTCGGCTTCTACTTCCCATTCGCCAACTTCAGGTTTGACGAATTCTAAGATACGGCGAAACCCGGCTTCGGTGATATCGCAGGCTTTTTTAGTGAGCGCGATTTCTTCGTCCGATTTTAACATGCGGAGTTTATATAGCAGGGGTGTGAGGCGACCGTATTGGTGCAATGGAAACTTACGTTGGCAATCGGCGATGAATCGGCTGTTGCGAGTTTCGGTAAATGCTGAACAACGTGGATGTTCGTTGGTGGATAGAAAAATAGAATCCGCCTGCAAAGCAAGTTGGTTAAAAAGAGAATCGAACTGTTGCACCCATTCGATGTGCTTAACGCCGCTTCGCTGTCTCGCTTCTTCTTTCTTCAGCTTATGACCTTCCCAAATCGCAATTTTTTCATTGGTTTCGCGAATGAACAAAATTTCTCGGTTTATCTCAAGTTTAGCACTGGGATTTAGAATTAGAATGCTTTCTTCCTGTGCGATGCCAGTCAGGTAATAGAGATCACTGTTTTGCTTGAATGGCAGGGTGGCGTCCGCGTTGCTTGAATAAATCTCGTTCGAATGGATTACAGCGATTGAGTTTTTTGCGACTAGCGCCACAAGGTTTTTGCGGTTTTTTTCAAACAGTCCGGAAGATGGTAAATGGGTGCGCATATTGGGAAGTAAGATAACTAATCGAAATGGAGGAACGATCTCCTGTCGAGGCTAGCTTGAAGTTCTTTTTGGCACTGAAATAAGTTTCGCTTTTTCTGTGTGGTAACTTGCAAAATCTTTGCCGCTGTGAACACGATCTGACGCAGCAATTTATGGATTTTTTCTCTACAGACCAAACTTTACTCAAAATCTGTGGTGTCAGGACCGAGGCGGACGCTCAGGGCTTGATCGATCTAGGGGTTGATGCTGCTGGATTTAACTTCTGGCCGAACTCAAAGCGGTATCTGAATCCGAAAAATGCGGACTGGTTGAAGAATATCGGAGGTAAGATTTTGCGGGTAGGCGTATTCGTGAACCAACCTAAGAATTTAGCCTTGCAGCTGGTATCGGAGGGCATGATCGATGTGGTTCAACTGCATGGTGATGAAGATCCTGCGTCTGCAGCCGTATTTACCAAGGCTGGCATTAAAGTGATCAAAGCCATCGGCGTGAGCAATTCAGCGGATATTGAAAGAACCGGCGATTTCGATGTGGATGCCATTTTACTAGATGCACATGCCCCTGTCGTTTTTGGTGGAACAGGGGAGACGTTCGATTGGAGTTTGGCGCTGGATTTTAAAAAACGATTTCCGAATACCTCGATGATCCTTGCCGGTGGAATTACCTCGGATAATGCGGCGATGGCGATTTCTCAAGTTCAGCCAGCGGCGTTGGATATCGCATCAGGAGCGGAGAGTTCACCCGGGGTGAAAGATTTCACGAAAGTTAAGAAATTGTTGGAGGCCTGCCGGCGCGCTTTATGATTACGGATTCGCATTGTCACTTAGCTTCCCACCGCTACGCGGACCAAGATGTGGGCCAATTGATAGCTCAGGCCAAATCAGCTGGGGTGCATCGCATGGTCACTTTAGCCACCTCACTAGCTGACGTTTCACAGAATCTAGAGATTGCCGAGCATGTTGGCGTTTCTGCTGCGATTGGAATTCATCCCTGCGACGTTCATCATGCGCCCGACAATGCAGTCGAAATACTTTCTCAATATGTCAGCGATTCACGGATTTGCGCAATTGGTGAAACAGGTTTGGATTACTTTCACATAGCACCAGATGGATGGACCGAATCAGATTTCAGATCCAGACAACAAGATTTCCTCCATCAACATTTTGAGCTGGCTGCGAATTCAGGTTTAAACGTGGTCATTCATACGAGAGATCGAGACGGTTCTCAGTCATTTCAAGATGCGCTATATATATACCAGAAATATTCAGATCGGGTTCGGGCGGTCTTTCATTGTTTCATTTCCTCATGGGATCTGGCGCAGCAGGTAATAGCTGAAGGTGGACTAGTTTCCTTTGGTGGTGTGACGAGCTTTAAAAAATCAGATATCGTTAAAGATACAGTGACTCGCTGTCCGGCTGGATTTTTCATGTTGGAAACGGATTCGCCCTACCTGGCGCCAGAGCCGCTGCGAGGAAAGCAGAATGAGCCAGCCTTTACCTCATACATCGCAGATGTCATTGCAACTCTGAGAGGGGAGACAATGGAGGAACTCGCAGCGCATACCGAATTGGCAGCGAATGATTTTTTTCGATGGAAATAAGATTTTCCTGAATAAATTGTGCGCTAGCAATCGTTAAAAGTTATGTTAAACCAAAGTCACATTTTTATAGCTCAATCAATCCAATCATGAAAATCACTAATTATCTTACAGTCGCCGCTTTCGTTTCAATCGCCGCTTCCTGCGCACCAAAAACAGGAGGCGATGGATATGATGTATCAAATCCCTATGCTGCTCCTGACTACGTGGATGCTACTGGCACTCCGATTTTACCAAACGACTTAAACCCTGCTTACGATGCTCCAGCAGCTTATGAAGATGTCGCCACTACTCCAGCGGTTAGCGCTCCTGTTCGCAAAGCGGCATCGCCGAAATTACACACAGTAGTACGTGGGGACACGCTTTCGGGCTTGAGTAAAAAATATGGTATGTCTGTCGCATCGATCAAAAAATCAAATGGATTAACTCGCGATACAATCGTTTTGGGAGCTAAGCTTAAAATCCCAGCAAGATAATCGGATGCGATCTCGCTTCACCCTTGGTGTTATTTTCTTAATCGCATCGCTGCTGACTGCTCAAGATGAGCCAGCTGATGCTTCCCCAATGACACCAAAAGAGGATGTGATGGAGCAGTTGTTCTCAGAAAGAGACTCTGCGGAGGCATTGGAGAAGTCTATTCTCATTGCGCGAAAACTGGGTATATCCGAACAAGCAATTCTTGAATCAAAATTTTTATTCCATGTTGATCGCGAGGAAGATGTAGAACTCGCAAACTTGCTGCCGCAGTTTCTGAAGCAAGGTAAGCATTTTAAATTATCCGAATCTGAGGTTTTCGGCAGCGAGGACGATTGGCTTGCGATCTTGGAATATGTGCGAGCCATCGCTGCATTACAGACAGGCGATAAGCAGACCTTCAAGAAACACATCACTGAGGCCTTCTGGTTAAGCCCCCGACAGGGTGCTGCGTTTGCACCGCATATCGAAAGACTCCGCCTTATGGATGCGATGAATGAAGTCCAACTTGATAAGGAACGTAAGTATTTCAATACGCTAGATGCTGAGAAAACCAGCCTTGGAGAGGTAGTAGCTAACAAAAAGGGGATGCTGCTGCACTTCTGGTCACCGTGGAGTCCTGAGTGTGAAGCTACGCTATTGGACTTCTTCATTACTGCAGACTTACTGACCAAGAATGGAGTTGGTGTCGTATCAATTCTCCCCGAAACTTCAGATAAGGTTATCGCTGATGCGAAAAAGATGTTGGTGGCGACGGGTAAAAAGATTCCAGGTCATTGGATTGTAGATCTGGAGAAATCACCGCTCAGCACTCAGTTAAAAATCCAAACCGTTCCAGCGGTGGTTTTAATGGATGCCGACAGCAAGGTTATTTATAATGGGCTTCCTAGCAATGAGGAGTTCTGGAAACTGTTAGAAAAACTAAATTCAGAAATCAAGCGCCCCGAGATGCGCGAGGAGTAGAGTTAGGGCTCAATAAAATACTACACTTGCCGTAGTCAAA
This sequence comes from uncultured Luteolibacter sp., assembly GCA_963925255.1. Classification (GTDB taxonomy): domain Bacteria; phylum Verrucomicrobiota; class Verrucomicrobiia; order Verrucomicrobiales; family Akkermansiaceae; genus Luteolibacter. The sequence goes on along the minus strand of CAWUUP010000088.1, from coordinate 548 downwards.
AATGTGGGTATTTTTAATACTAAACTTTTCTTTAAAGTTTAGTTATTTTAACTTGACGGAAACCCGTAATAATATTTCTATCTTATCAATCTAAGGAAACGAATCCTGATGAGCAAACCTACACATCCTTCAAATCTCGAACTACAAGCACTCTCTGTATTGTGGTATGAAGGTCCATCTACTGTAAGTTCAGTACATGAGGCGCTGCCTGACGGAAGAGAAAGAGCTTACACCACAGTCTTGTCGGTAATGCAAAGCTTAGAGAGAAAAAAACTGGTAAGAAGAATCCGCTCTGGAAGAGCTCATGTTTATGAGTCGGCGTATTCGCAGGAAATCATTGTGCGTCGTGCGACGGATGATTTCGTTACAAATGCTTTTGGAGGACGCCTCGGTGAGGCTGTTCTCGCTACCCTCTCCCTCGGTACATTAACACCGGAAGAGAAAACAAACATCGAACGCGAACTCCAACGACATAAAACTATGCCAGCGAAAAAAACAGCAAAGAAAGCAGCTCCTAAAAAAGCAGTAAAAAAAGCAGCTCCTAAAAA
>CAWUUP010000087.1:0-3202 GCA_963925255.1 uncultured Luteolibacter sp. | reverse complement strand
TGATTTGGGAAGGTCGCAACCTTTCCGAAGATGGCGATTTCTGTCCTTCAGAAATTGGTTACGTTCCTCAGTTCTCGATCGCCTTCGACCCTCTAACCGTTGACGAATCGGTCGAAGCCGCCACCCGCCTGCGAGTCAAATCGAGAAACACCGAAGAACTCGATCACAGGATTGATCGGGTGCTCGATGAAACGGGCCTCGGTCCGATAAGTGATCGCTTAGTAAAAGTTCTCTCAGGCGGACAAAAGCGCAGACTCGGCCTCGCAATGGAACTCGTTTCCAACCCTAAAATTCTTCTCTGCGACGAGGTTACATCCGGACTCGATCCACGTTCTGAACGAGAAATTGTAAGACTCTTGCATGATCTCTCACGCAAGGATGGTCGCATCGTTATGTCAGTGACTCACTCACTGGCGCATCTTGAGCTTTATGATTCCATTCTCGTTCTTCACGAAGGCAAAGTCGCGTTCCACGGGCCACCAGAGCAGTTGAATCACTATTTTTCCGTCACAGATACGGAAGAAGTTTATCCCAAGCTCGCAAAGCAGCCATCTGAACGTTGGCAGAGCTCTTGGAACAAACACCGCACTTCTTATTACAAGATGCTGGAAAAAAACCGCCAGCGACGCATCGAAAGCGGCGACCTCCAGGTATCGGCTATTGCACCGCCCAAGACCGATGATAACAAAAAAGAAGCCCCTCAGAGAGAAAATCAACTCCCCGGATTTTTCTCTCAGTTCGCCACTCTCCTCTCCCGCCGCTGGCGTATTTTCTTCCGAGATCGAGGCCAAGTATTTCTCCAGCTAGCTATCCTTATCTGCTTCCCTCTCTTAGTTATCTTATTCAGTGAAAAGGCCTCCGGAAATATCCGTCACTTTTCTGATACGAGACAAAATAACATCATGATAGAAATCCAAGAGCAACAATCCGTTAGATCGGATCAAGCAAAAGTGGGATCTGCCATTTCTGGAATCATCATGTTCCAAGTTGTTCTACTCGCACTCATGGGATCTAACAATTCAGCACGTGAAATCGCTGGTGAACGTCCCATCTACGAGAAAGAAAAATTCGGAGGCTTGCGGCCAATCGCATATCTAAGCTCAAAAATCGCCTTCCTCTCCTGTCTAGTGATTGCTCAATCGCTTTGGATGGCGTTTTTTGTGAACTTATTTGGAGCATTCCGCGGCGATTTTATCCAACATGCAATCTTCCTACTTCTCATCAACGCTTCCATGACGGCCATCTGCCTCGCTATCTCCGCGTTGATGCGCACCGCAGAACAAGCATCACTATTATCAATCTATCTCGTCGGCTTTCAACTTCCGCTTTCCGGTGCTGTCCTAGCTCTCCCAGAACACATCGAGGCATTCACACGTCCTTTCATCTCCGCCTATTGGGCTTGGTCCGGTTCTGTCGAAGCACTCCAGTCCCAAGTTCATGGCGCTGTGAAATCCGTCGTCGATACATCTCTATCCAATCAAAACCTTTGCCTTTTTACACTCACTATCCATATCCTAGCCGCCCTCGGTCTCGCTTGGATCGGCGCACGCCGCCCGCAATGGGATTAAGCTTCTCATGATGGTTAAAAATATTTTAATTATCTTATTCCTAAGACATCTTCGTTTGTATTCCTAAAATATCATGGCTCGCCGCGCAAGTTCTAGCACCAACCCTGTCCTCCTAATCGGTATCGGCGTTGCCGTCCTTGCTGTCGTCTTTGGTGGCAAATTTCTGCTTAACAAAAAATCCGAATCCTTCTCAGACGCTTACCCTCTCGACGTAAAGGCATTCCTTGAAGACGGCAACGCCTTCCGTGGAGATGAATTTTTTGTTGAAGGTAAAGTCGATGAAAAGCTCCGCTGGACACCATCCGATGGACAGATCGTCAGCATACGTATCAAAACGCCAGGCGGCGAAGAAATTATCCCCATTCAAATCCCAAATAAATTCAGTAAACTCAACATCGACCGAGAGCAAAGCTACGCCTTTAAAATCGACATCAAAGACGGCGGCATCCCGGTAGCTACGGCTATCAAACGCCTTTAATTTCCCGTTCATAGCCCCGCGAAATCAAAAAAACTGATGAAAACCCTAACTTTCATAATTTCCCTAGCTGCGTCCTTGCCGCTGTTCTCACAGGTCTATACCCCGCCGACTGCTCCCACAGCTCAACCACAGCAACCCCCAACAGATAACGGCCCTACTCAACAGCCCAAAGAATCAAAATCTCCCTACGGCCAAGAAATCCCCATGCTGGATCCCTCCGCCGAGACCGTTACGGTTGGCGGCGTGACGATTCCACTTGGAGATAATCGTTTACTCAAAGCTCGCTTCGAAAAATATCTCAACCAACCGCCCGAAAGCGATGCCGAGGCTAACGCCTATCGTGAGACGATTGCGGAAATTCTCCAAACCATCTCCCCCCTCAGAAGCAAACCCCCAAATCTAAAAGAAGCGTTCTTACTTCTGCCCAGTGCCGCATCGTATCCTGGAGATGCCAATCTCTGCTCATCTCTTGCAGAAGCTATCTACGTTGCATTGCTCGCTAAAAAAGACGGCAACCAACTCAAAGAGCTTAATAAATCCATCGAAGACGAAAAAAATGCTATCAGCCGTGAAGCCGACTGGGCAGCTCGAAACGATCGTGATCCCACTCTAGCTGAGGCCCGGCCTACTGGTGGCGGTGGAGGAAAAGGCGGTGGAGCTAAAGGCAACTCCGGACCTGCAACCAATCCTGGTGCTGGCACAAATTCACTGAAATACAAAAACACCCTCAAGCGCATCGTTGAAATTGAAGCGCTCAAAAAGACAAACATCATTCGTACGGAGGCACAAACCATTCAGACGAAAACCCAATACCAAGTCAATATGGTCCAGTGGTTCACTCAGCGACGTTATGAACACGTTCTGATGGCTGCTCGTTTTTATAACCAAATCTGGAAAGACGGCGATTCCACTTTGCGAATCGATAAGAACTCCGATGTTTCAAAACTCTTTTCTCAATCACTCGGTATTTCACCTACCATTGCATCCCTCGATTCGCTCTCCAATGAAGCCATTCGTGAGGTCGATAAATACATCGAGGCCTTCAACTACCTTCTCTCCCAAGATGAACTCCATTCCGCATCACAACGCTTGATGGAGGCTTACGCACTCGGAGAATATCTCTCTCCGGTTGCTACCCTCCCAATCGAGAAAAAAC
>CAWUUP010000086.1:0-4394 GCA_963925255.1 uncultured Luteolibacter sp. | reverse complement strand
CAAACGGATAGGTCCCGAAATCAATGTCGAGAAGAGTTCCCTGCGCACCTTCAAAAAGTAGGTTTTTCTTCGCCTTCCATGCTTTGTGAAGGACAGGGATCGTATTGGTGACGTGTGGACGAAGGCGCTCAAACGCTGCGTAGGTATCCGCGATAACCGCAGCAGCAGTGAAGGTAGGTAGATCATATTTTGTGAGGATCTCGTTTACTTCAGAAATACGGCGGGTGATCTGCGCTTCGGCAAAAGGACGGTCTAACAGATCCGCCATGCGGAGGCCACAGCGATTGACTTTATCGGCGTATGCCGGGCCGATGCCGCGTTTGGTGGTGCCGATTTTTTGATCACCGAGTGAAATTTCACGTGCGGCATCGAGTTCTTTATGGAAAGGCAACACGACGTGAGCGCGATCCGAGATCAGAAGTTTCTCTGGGCAGATTTTAATGCCTTGTCCTTCAATGCGTTCGATTTCGACGCAGAGGCCGATGGGATCGACGACGACTCCGTTTCCGATGACGTTGATTTTATTGTCCCAGAGAATTCCGGAAGGAAGGAGGTGAAGGATGTATTTGGCGCCTTTGGCGATGACGGTGTGGCCGGCGTTGTTACCGCCTTGGCCGCGGATGACGACATCGGCGGACTCGGTGAGGTAGTCAACGATTTTGCCTTTGCCTTCGTCGCCCCATTGGAGGCCGGTGATTACTGTATTCATGAAACTTTAAATTCTAAACTTTAAACCTCAAATAAGAGGTATTGGTGAGTTGGTTTGCCAAATATCGATTAACGAAAAAATTCTAACGTTTGCTCGCTTCGATGAGCTCTGCGAAGTCGGTGAAGAAGTGAGCTGCATCGTTAGGGCCAGGTGCGGCTTCTGGGTGGTATTGGACTGAGAAAATGGGCAGGTTTTTGTGGCGCATGCCCTCGACGGTATTGTCGTTGAGGTTTATATGAGTGACCTCGATGTCGTCCGGTAAAGAATCGGGATCGACTGCGAAACCGTGGTTCTGCGAGGTGATCGAAATTCTTCCGGTGCGGAGATCTTTGACGGGTTGGTTGCCGCCGCGGTGTCCGAATTTGAGTTTGAACGTTTTTCCGCCGTAAGCGTGAGCGAGTAACTGGTTGCCAAGGCAGATACCGAAGGTCGGGAGCTTGGTGATGAGCTGTTTGATTTCCGCATGGATATAATCAAGTGCGGCTGGATCTCCAGGGCCGTTGGTGAGGAAGAGTCCATCGGGTTTTTTCGCGAGGATTTCTTCAGCAGAAGTGGTGGCGGGCACGACCTCAACCTCGAAGCCTGCTTGGCGCAGCATGCGGAGTTGGTTGTATTTTAAACCAAAGTCGATGGCGACAACGCGGTATTTCACCGGGGGTAATTCTTGGTAAGTTTCGGTTTCGCCGATGGACGCGTTAGGGAGTGTCCATTTGCGTGATTCTTCAGCCCAGATGTAAGCGTGTTTGGTGGTGACTTCTTTAACGAAGTCGGAACCTTCCATCGGCGCGGAGTTTTTTGCGGCAGCGACAGCATCGGTTTCGGAGAGTTCGGTGGTGACGCAGGCGCGCATGGCACCGAGAGAGCGGAGGTGAATAGTTAGAGCGCGTGTATCAATCCCTTCGATACCGAGGATGTCGTGGCGCTCGAGGTAAAAAGAAAGACTTTCTTGTGAACGCCAGTTAGATGGGATTTCGCAAAGCTCGCCGATGACAAGTGCGCGAATGTGTGGGCCGGCGGATTCGTTGTCTTCTTGGTTTACTCCGTAGTTACCGATCATCGGATAAGTCATCGCGACGATTTGACCGCGGTAAGAAGGATCTGTAATCACTTCTTGATAACCTGTCATGCAGGTGTTGAAGCAAATTTCTCCGGTGGTGGTTCCGCTGGCTCCGAAAGAAATTCCAGAAAAGCAGCGTCCGTCTTCGAGGGCAAGGATAGCGTTCGTGGGCACGGGGCGGGAGGTTATGTACCTCTGGCGCGGGATGGAACACAAAATTTCACGGAAGATGAAGTTCTCGGAAATCGGGGCGCGAAAGGGGTTGCAAAGGCCCTCTCCATAATGGAAACAGCGATATGCACCTAACCTTTGCAGAGTTATATCAGGCAGAGGCTTATCCTCCGATGAGTCACCCGAGTGCCGATCCCGCCGTGATTGCAGAGGTTGCGAGATTTTTTGGGCTCTCTGAGTCGAGGGTTAAGGGAGCTAAAATTTTAGAAATCGGCTGTGGGACGGGGCATCATTTGCTTTCTGTGGCGAGCCGTTTGCCGACTGCAGAATGTGTGGGAGTGGATGTATCCAAGAGATATATCTCCAAAGCAAAGAATCTTACGCGGCAGGCACGGCTAAAAAATGTGAGTTTTTATGAGAGTTCGATCTTAGATTTCAAGCCCGAGGGAGAATTTGATTTTATCATCGCACATGGAGTTTTTTCTTGGGTGCCGAACGAGGTGAAGGTGGGAATGATGGATTTCATCGGAAAACGGCTCTCGAAACATGGAGTAGCGGTGGTGAGTTTTAACGTTGTTGCTGGCTGGAAGGAGCGAATGCTTGTGGTTGAAAAAGTGCGAGCGATTCAGGCGGCGGGCGGAGTGGATGAAATAACGGCGCTCTCGGTTTTTAGAGATGTGGCTGATGAGAGGGAAACGGAGATCGTGGATGATATGTTGGCGAAGGGCGTAGAAGTTTTAGCATGTGATGACTTCGGGCCGTTGACGGATGCGTGGTCACTTGGTGCGGTGGTGAAACTTGCGGAATTGAGTGGGGTGCGCTGGTTGGGAGATTCCTTGACGGGTGAAAGGGGAGATGACGCCGCGGACACAAAATTACGAACGACTTTTCGTTCCGAGCTTTTTTGTCGCAGCGGTGCGGCACTTGGTGAATCAATACTCATTCCGACAAAGTCTGAATCCAACTTCTCCGTCCCAAATTATCCCAAGCTGGATCCATGGCGTTTGGTGTGTGCTCAGGAATGTTTACCTCTGGTGGATTTGAAACTTAAATCCTGCATCTTTCCGTTTTCTCAACTCAAAGTCCTAGCGGCGATGGATGGCAGTCGTACGATGATGGCTTTGGCTGATTTCGCAAAAGAGGTATCGCCCGAATTGGATTTCGTCCCGTGGTTAAGGTATGTGGCGGAGAGAGGATTTTTCAGCTCACCGAGCGAAACTTCGCCGTGAAATCATATCATGAATTTGGGAGGGTCGTTTTGATAAAACGACCGCTAGCTTCTAATCTCATCGAAGCGGCATCCATTTTAGAGTCGAGCGCATCTCACAACAGTCGTTTTATCAAAACGATCCTACCATTCACGCAAGGACTTTTGAGAAGCCGTTTGAGTCGCTCATTCTAAACTCCAAGAAACGGAGTCGCGTTTGCTTTTTTAGCCCAGCGTTCTTCGACGCTTGGAGGATTCTGAAAATGGTTGATAGCTGAGCTGTGCGAGTTCGTTTTTCCAAATTACAGAAGAGGATTTTTGGATGAGGAGATCGAGATCAAAAGTTGCACGCGGATGACCCAGTGCGGTAACCGCATGTCCACCAATCATTAAAGCGGGGAGATTTTTACCCCTGATTAGCTCGGGAATAGTGGTTAGAAAATTTTCTATTTAATTGATAATATCAAGACGGATAAGATCTAACTACACATCGCCTTCTCATGTAGGGCTTTCATTTCCGCTGCCGGAATGGGAGTCGGATCTGGATATTCAAAAATATCTCCTTCAAAATTACGCAAAGTGACTTTGTTCGAACTACTATCAATGACGTAGTTTGGGTTGATAGGAATTTTACCACCGCCGCCGGGCCCATCGATGACGAATTGCGGAACAGCATATCCAGTGGTGTGGCCGCGGAGTGTTTCGATGATATTCACGCCTTCAGCAACCGATGTTCTAAGATGGGAAGAGCCTGTGATGAGATCACACTGGTAGAGATAGTAAGGACGCACGCGCGCCATCAGGAGTTTGTGCACTAAGGCTTTTTGAATTTCTGGTGAATCGTTCACTCCGCGTAGCAGGACCGATTGATTGCCGAGCGGGATGCCGGCTTCTGCGAGACGGACGAGGCCTTCGCGAACTTCGGTAGTGAGTTCTTTCGGGTGATTGGAATGAATGGATATGAAAAGCGGATGATGCTTTTTCAACATATCACAAAGCTCAGGCGTGATGCGTTGCGGTAAGAAAATTGGGATACGAGAACCGATCCGAAGAAACTGGATATGCGGGATCGCGCGGAGGCGGGTAAGAATTTTGTCGAGCTTCGCATCGGAAAATAGGAGCGGATCACCGCCAGAAAGAAGCACATCGCGGATTTCCGTATGTTTTTCCAAATATTGGAATGCGGCCTCCCATTGAGTTTCGAGTTGCTGCTCGCCGACACCGGAAACCACTCGCGAGCGAGTGCAATA
>CAWUUP010000085.1:0-2775 GCA_963925255.1 uncultured Luteolibacter sp. | reverse complement strand
GATCCGTATGGTTTCCGGTCAGTTATGGGCTGAGAGTTTTTTGGATTTTTTAAATTCAATCTCCATTAGCGTTCATTCGGGGTTCTCTTGCCTGAAATCTCGTGCTCGGTTCTTGATAAGTGCAGCAGAGTTTCTCTAATGGCTGCATGGCAATCGTTTGGCGCGACGGAAAATATCTGGATGAGACCGAATTTCGGGTTTCACCCACGGATCGTGGTCTGTGCCATGGACTGAGTTTATTTGAAACCATTCTCAGTGTTGATGGTGAACCAAAGCTCGTCGCTGAACATTTCAGGCGTTTGAAAGCTGGGCTGTTGCGTTTGAATATCCGTCGTATCGAAATTGATGATTACACTTTGGAACAGGTGATGATTGAGCTGATCAAGCGGAATGGTCTTGAAAATGGTATGGCGCGAATTCGTTTTTCATTGGCGATGGGTGACGGACCCATGAATCTAACAGATAGCGGGCAAGCATGGTCGTGGATCACTGCTTCTAAAATTGAGACTGCGGAAGGTCGCTTGAGTTTAACTCTCGCGCCGTGGCGGAAGGATCATGAAAGCATGTTGCGTGGGATTAAAACAGGGAACTATGCGGAACATCTGATCGCGCTCGATATGGCACGCCGTGAGGGATTTGATGAAATGCTTTTCTTCAATACCTCTGACGAGCTTTGTGAAGCTGCGATGGCAAACGTGTTCCTTATTCGCAATAAAGAGCTCTACACCCCGAACCTCGATAGCGGTTGCCTTCCGGGCGTAACGCGCGATCTCATCATCAGATTGGCATCCAGCCAGAAAATTCCATGCCACTCAAAGTCTCTGACTAAGAAAGATCTCAGTAAAGCGGACGGGATTTTCCTGACTTCTTCCATCAGAGGTCCGGTTTGGGTTTCTACGTTCCAAGCCAGAGCCTATCCCGTTCATCCTTTATTTAGTAAAATCCAAACTCTCTGGCTGGAAAGCATGCGAAAACAATCTAACCGCGAATGAGGTGATAGGTTAAATAATATAATTTTAACCACGTATAACGCGAATGGGCACGAATAAGAGGGAATGGATGGATCAAGCTTACATCTTCTAAATTCGAGTAATTCGTGGTTATTCTTAAATTAGAGGAGTTCATTCGCGGTTAATTCAATCTACCCAAACAAGGATTTTTCCTTCCCGAACGCAGGGTAGATCGTCCAATATCCTCTTCGTAACCCCAATCCTAATCAAAATTATGTCACGTCCAGTCACACTTTTTACCGGCCAATGGGCCGATCTTCCTCTTGAAAAACTCGCTCCGCTCGCAGCAGAAATGGGCTATGACGGTCTCGAGCTTGCTTGCTGGGGAGATCACTTCGATGTCGCTCAGGCAAATTCGAAAAAGAATTACATCAAAGAGAAATGGGAGCTCCTCTCCGATCACGGCCTGACTTCCTACGCGATTTCTAGTCACCTTGTTGGCCAAGCAATCTGCGACAATATCGATGATCGCCACAAAGCCATCTTGCCTCCACACGTTTGGGGTAAAGGTGATCCAGAAGGTGTCCGCAAACGCGCCGCGAAAGAAATGATCGATACTGGAAAAGCGGCGCGTAAATTTTTTAATGCTCAACCCGGCCGCAAGATCAAAGACAAAGACGAATTCCCAGCTGTCGTGAACGGCTTCACCGGATCGTCGATCTGGCACGGCCTCTACGCATTCCCTCCGACGAGCCAAGCTTTTTACGAAAAAGGTTTCCAGGATTTTGCCAAACGTTTCACCCCTATCCTCGATGCGTTTGACAAAGAAAACGTCAACTTCGCTCTCGAAGTTCACCCAACCGAAATCGCCTTCGACATCGCCACCGCACAACGTGCGCTCAAAGCAGTGAAGAACCACAAACGCTTCGGTTTCAATTACGATCCTTCTCACCTCGGCTATCAGGGTGTCGATTACATCAAATTCATCCGCGATCTCGGACATCGCATTTTCCACGTCCACATGAAGGACGTATGGTGGGGCCACGGTGATGGTTCTGTTGGCGTATTCGGTGGTAGCACAGACTTCGGCGATTCACGTCGCTTCTGGGATTTCCGTTCGCTTGGTCACGGTGACATTGAGTTCGAAGACATCATCGTCGCACTCAACGATCTTAAATACGGAGGTCCGCTCTCCGTTGAGTGGGAGGACATCCGCATGGATCGTGTTCATGGAGCGACCGAAGCGGCGGCATTTGTTAGAAATGTCGACTTCCCAGGTTCCAATGTCGCCTTTGACGCAGCGTTCGATAAATCGAACCAATAAAATTCATGCCCCTTAAAGTAGGAGTTATCGGTGCCGGATGGATGGTAAAATACCATGCCGAGGGCTTTCGTAAAGCGGGTGCTGAAATCGTCGCCGTTGCAGATCCATTGCCAGGTGCAGCGGAAAGCGTAGCCAAGCAATGGAACATCGCCAAAACCTTTGATTCGGCAGATCGCATGTTGGCGGAAGCTCCGGAACTTGATGCGGTTAGCATCATCGTTCCGAACAAGTTCCACGCACCTCTTGCGATCCAATGCCTCAAAGCAGGTAAGCACGTGTTCTGCGAAAAACCACCCGGCCTCAACGCTGGCGAAGTGGCGGAGATGATCGGAGTGGCGAAAGCGTCCGGCAAAACATTGATGTTCAATTTCAACAATCGCGCTCGTCCTGAGTCGCAAGCGATGAAGAAATATGTCGATGACGGAACGGTCGGAACGATTAATTCCGCACAAGCAAAGTGGATCCGCCGCACGGGGATTCCTGGTTTCGGCGGTTGGTTTA
>CAWUUP010000084.1:0-2624 GCA_963925255.1 uncultured Luteolibacter sp. | reverse complement strand
TCCAAAAAGAATCCTTCACCAAATTTTTGGAAGATCCAGAATCTGGAATGGCACTACTCGATCAAGTTGGTCTTCCACCAATGTATATTGCGTTTCGTGCAAAAGAGGGAGAGTTGGAGCAAACAGCTCGCATGGTTTCATCGAGTATGGCGTTTTTCGCCATGGCAGGTGAGATGGCTGCGCCAGTAGAGATACAGACGGGTGGATCGAGTTTTGTGGGTTACAAGCTTCTAGGCGCTAAAATCTCTGAGATGATGGAGGCAAATCGTGATAGCATGGAAGAGTCGATGAAGCCAGAAACGGTTGATGGGCTATTGAAGGCTTTGGCTAAGAAAAACATAATTTTCGCAACTGGTACGATTGGAGATTATGTCGTGCTCATGATTGGTGGTGATGAAGCTTCTCTAGAGTTAGTGACTGATCCAATAGACTCCTTGGGTGCGGCTAAGAAAATGAATTTCGTGGATGAGTTTGGAGATAAACCATTTCTAACTGTTTCCTATGGTGATCAACAATCACTCAAGACTGTGATTGAACAAGTAGGTAGTGCTGCCACTTATGCTTTGGGTTTCCGTGATGGAATTTCCGGCGGCGAGATGCGCGACATTCAAGAGCTTCTTCAGTTATTTGGAGAGCAAGAAAAATCCCTTCTGGCTTTGGGAACTACTAGCACTTTCGGGATGGTGGCTTATTTGGACGAAGGCTTGAAAATAGATAGCTTTGGCGGTCACGACAGAGGAGTCATAGATTGGAACGCCCCAACACGCCTTGCGCATCTTGGCGATGATCCAGGTAACTTATTTTTCCTGAGCTACTCAAGTAACGCGGCTTATAATGAGCAATTGACCGAGTATTTGGAGTTGGTGGGAGAAGTAGCATACGCGATGACGATGAAGTTTTCTGCTTTGGAAATCGAAGATCCAAAAATGATAGAAATGATGAATTACTTGAAGTTGTTCGACTCAGATTTTCGTGAGGACATTTTTGCATTATATCAGGCGGCATCGGGTGATATGATGGATGGGTTGGGTCAAGAGACTGTGTTTTTGATGGATATGAAAGGCGCGATGCCAGCGATTCCTGGGATTCCTCAGGAGGTTGTGGATGAAGGTAAGGCGCCACGTTTAGCTATGATCGCACCAGTGACTGATCGTATAAAACTCAGTAAAGCATGGGATAAAATGAGCTCACATAGCACCTCTCTGCTCGCGAAGGTGAGTGAGATGATGGAGAAAAAAATCCCAATGCAGAAACCGATCAGTTCCGAGAAAGACGGAATGGTGACTTGGTTTATATCGTTGCCGTTCATGCAAGATGACTTTTTGCCATCAGTGACTCTCAATGATGAATGGTTCGTCGCTTCGACTTCAAAAACTCAAGCTGGTGATCTGATCAGTAAGGCTAAGCTGGGTGGTGATGTTGGTCAGGGAGTTAAATTCCGTATAAACTTCAACGTGCTCAGTAACTACTCGGAAGAGATGTTGAAGGTGGTTGATAAAAACATGGAGGCCTTGATCAAAGATGAAATGGCTCGTGCTGAATTCAGCTCCAATAAAGCTTCCTTTTTAAAAATGATCGACGCGGCCCGTGAGTTTGAATCGATGACATGGGATGTTCAGAAAGAAGATGGTCTGGTTCATAGCCGTATCCACTTTAAGATGAATTAAGGATCGTTCTTTTATAAGTTTCATAACTTTCACCAAAGTATGGAGATTGAGCCCATTGGGATTTTACGAACCTGCTTTGGTGGAAAATTTGCAGTTCCACGTCAGTCAGGGCTTTGTCCCTCTGCATGGGGAACTTTGGAGTTTTTTGAAAAGTATCGATCTGTGGAAGCGGTGAGGGGGTTGGAAGGGTTCTCGCATCTGTGGTTGATCTTTGGGTTTCATGAAACGGTCGAGAAAGGCTGGCGCCCTACAGTCAGACCACCTCGTCTTGGCGGTAATGAGCGGGTCGGAGTGTTTGCGAGTCGTTCGACCTTCCGCCCAAACGGGCTGGGGCTCTCCTTAGTGAAATTGAATAGAATCGATTTCGAGTCTTCTGAAGCTCCAAGCACGCCATTGATTCATGTTTCAGGCGTGGATTTGATCGATGGCACGCCGATTTTCGATATAAAACCGTATTTGCCTTATGTGGAGTGTTTGCCGAATGCGGCAGCAGGTTATGCGGCGGAGGAGATTTCGCGATTTGCGGTGGAGATTGATGCAACGGCGATGGCGGAATTTGAGGCTCTAGAAGTGCGTTCGCGTCAGGTGATTCGCGAGGTTCTCTCGCTGGATGCAAGGCCGGCGGCTTCGCCGAAAGCGGCGGATAAAGTTTATGGAGCGGTGCTTTGCGGGAGAAATGTCCAGTTCCGAGTGGATGGAAGGACGTGTTGGGTGATTAAGGTGGAGATGTTGAAGGGCTAAATTTATAAGAAATGGAAACTGGAAACCACCGGTCGATAATGGAACCTTCGTTCGAAAACTTTTGGTGATTCTCGCTAGGTGATGGCTCTTTCCCGTTAGCAGAATGATCCTAAGGCGTTCGATAGAATGTCTTTAGATTAGGGTGTTTTTAGCTATGAAGGGACTTAATTAGCTAAAGACTGGAACTTAAATCGTGAGTCCGACATGATTCCCGCT
>CAWUUP010000083.1:0-3262 GCA_963925255.1 uncultured Luteolibacter sp. | reverse complement strand
ACTCGCCAAAGTTTCTATGGTTTGGGCATGACAAAACATTTTTCTAAGGTCGCCCTACTTGCGATCGCTTCCTTGTTAGTAGTTTCCTGCGGGAATGACGACGGCACGATTGCTTTAGCGGGCAATATTCAAGCCGTATCGGGAGAAGGAGAAGTGCTTTATCAGAAAGCAAAGGCCCTGGACGATGGAGGCAATCAAAAGAAAGCGCTGAAAATCTATGTAGAAGTCGCCGAAGATTACGCCATCTCACCATCGGCAGGAAAAGCCAGATTCCGCCAAGCAGAAATTTTAGATCAACAAGGAGAGACGATTAAATCCTTCAAAGCCTATCAGAAATTTTTGCAACGTTATCAGAGTAGTGATTTGTATGCGAAAGCTCTGAACAGCCAAGTTAAGATGGCGCAAGCCGCAGCAGATGGTAAAGTGAAGGCTTCATTTATCGGCTTAAAATCTCGCATTTCAACAAAGCAGATTATTGAAATGTTGAGTCAGCTTAGAGACAACGCCCCACGTTCCAAGATTTCAGCAAATGCGCAATTTACGATTGGTGAGATTTATCAGAATGAAAAAGATTACAAAGAATCGATCGATGCGTATCGCAAGTTAGTCCGAGATCAACCAGAGACGCGCCAAGCGGCAGAAGCGCTTTTTCGGGTAGGTATTGTGTTTCTTGAACAAGCAAACGGCGGTAATTACAACCAAGCAACACTCGATCTAGCGGCTGAAGCATTTAATGATTATTTACTTCAATACCAAAGCCATGCCAAAAACGCGGAAGCAAGACGGTTATTGGTTGATCTGAAAAGCAGGGATCTCGATCGTTCGTTAGAAATTGCTAAGTTCTATGACCGCACGGGACAAACTGAATCCGCCAAAGTTTATTATCGGGATATCGTGAAAAGCTCAAAAACTGGAAGCTCACATGATTTTGCTATTTCTCGCTTGAAAGAGCTGGGGGAATAACCTGCGATTATCAAATTTATGAAATTTCAATTATTGGTTTTGCTGAGTGTGATCTTGAGCTCCTGCCAGGGATATCAACTGGGGGGATCGAAGCCGCCTTCGCTCGCTTCTGTGAAACGCATTTCGGTCTCGATGCTTGAAAATGGGACCTTGCATCCTAGGGCGGAAGCAATCGCGACATCCGCTGTCACGGCAGCCTTGGTGCAAAATGGTACGTATCGTCTCTCCGAGCTTGATCGTGCAGATGCTATTCTTGAGGGGGAGGTTACATCGATTGATTACAGCACTTTGAGGGGATCAAGGCGTGATGCACTGACATCCGAGGAGCTTACAAACACGGTAAGTATCAATTGGCGTTTAAAAGATGCACGTGATCCCACGCGTTTATTGGCAAGCGGCGCTAGCATGGGGCAGAGTTCATTTTTTGCAGACTCAAACTTACAGGTGGCTCGTCAGAATGCTTTGCCGGATGCGTTCGATCGCGCGGCACAGAATCTAATTCTGAGACTTGCATCCGGTTATTGAAAATATTGATTAAAGTGTCTGATGACTGGCGTAATTAAGTGTCTGGTTCGAGGCTTTACCATTTAACGAGAGACTTTATGAATCCTGATAAAGAAGATCCCAATAATCACGTTCCGGCAGTCTCGCCTGATGATGATTGGGATGGTCTTGATGTTGATCAGGTATTTGATTCACAGTTACCACCGCTTCGATCGGATGCACCAAGAATACCGAAAATGGATGTGAATCTATCAGCATTCAAAACGATATATCTGGATCGGCATGCTGGGGAAGCGGCTTCAATTCCAGAAGATGTAAACCACAAATCTTTGGCTTCATCGCACGTTAATGTAGAGCGCCCACTTATAGAGAAAGAATCTTTCCAAGTAGCTCTGGTTGTGGAAGGCCTTAAGCAAGTTGATGTCTCTGCGCAGGGTTACGAGAGACCTTTACCACGACGTCGTTTATCCTCTGGAGAGCGACATGATTGGGGAGCTATTCCAAAAGGCTCCACACGCTGGATGTTATACGCAGCTCTGGGAGTGATTGGTATGATTGCACTAATCATGATCTTAAGTCATTTTTCCGGCAAAAAATCTGACATGAAATTGAATAACAATGGATTGGGGCAGGTTGAACGGGTAAAAGAGAAGAGCGAACCAATTAGAGATTCAGGGGTATTGGTGGAACTCATGAATGGTCACCGCGAAGCGATCCAAATTTATGGGAGGTATGCACAGGCGAAGAGCGAGAATGATTTTTTGAAATCCATATATCTAAGTGAGCAAAACGCGCCTCTAGTAAAAGATGGCTGGAAATCCGTAGGAGCTAAAAGCGGATGGATGCCGTCTGATAAAGCATCTTGGCAGTCACATCGAGATGGTGAGATTCTCTATGCAGAGCTTAAAGGAGTGAATCATAACTTCTCTAAGTTCCTCGCGTTTTTTCGTTATGAAAATTCAGATCTTAAGTTGGATTGGAAAGCAACGACCGGATATGGAACCGCTAGCTTTGATAAGTTAAAGATTGGCGAGGGAGATGGGAGTGAGATTCGAGGTTGGATTTCGCCATCAGATTTTTTCACGCAGCAATTACCCGACAATAAGTATCATTCTTACATTTTCAGATCCACTAGCAAGGATGCTTCAGTTTGGGTCTATGCAGAAATTGGTAGCCAAGTAGACCGAAATATTTCGGCCTTATTTTCGACTAGTCTAATCACTGGGGAATATCAAACGGAAGCCGGCGTTATTCTAAATTTGGAACGTGGAAATCAGGCTATCCTACCTCGTCAATGGATGATAAAAAATCTTACAGCCGCGAATTGGCTCGATCTAGCAACGCCATGAGCACGAACGATAAAGATTCTTGGTATCATTGTGGCCATTGCGGTTCGTTATTTCAGTCCAGCTATGGCTTTGATAACGATCGATTGTGTGAGGTTTGCCAACGTAAGCCAAGAGTTTGCCTGTGGCCAGTTATGAGTTCGATCAATTCAGTGGCATTGGCGAAAGTTGCTAGTTTCGACAAGACAGGAGACAAAGCAAAAAAAATAGCCAAAAATCCAACGTTCAAGAAGCGGCGGTTTAAAACTATTTTTTTGGTTACTTCGATTTGGATTTTATTTTTGTTAGGTGTCGTCGCTCTTCATTATTTTCTATCAAGCTATCCTTCCAAGTCACAAAATTTAGAACTGTCGGATCTCAATAGAAGTATCAATCCAAGTGATAGGATTAAAATTTTGAATCAGGTTTTGCCGGAATGCGATCAGGTAATCCGCGGATTTCTATCAGCT
>CAWUUP010000082.1:0-7085 GCA_963925255.1 uncultured Luteolibacter sp. | reverse complement strand
GCGCTCACGCATCCAGCGCATCGATGGCTCGCAAGTCATCCATGTAACAGCAAACCCCTCAGATGAATCCGTCGATGTCGTAGCGATCTCACATTCTTTAAGAGCGGATCTCGATCAGATTATGAACCGCTATCACGATCTAACATGGCGCTACTCCGGTTACCTCGCGGATCATGAAAAAACCAGAATGCGCTCCATCATCGGTGGCATCGCTTTATTTATAGCCCTCTACGCGTTACTCGCGATCCCGTTCCGATCCCTCTACCAACCGTTTTTCGTCATGCTAGCCGTCCCCTTCGGCGCCATCGGTGCGTTGTTTGGACATTTGATCATGGATATCACACCTTCGTATCTTTCAGTATTCGGTATCCTCGCGTTAGCCGGTGTGGTTGTGAATGACTCGTTGGTTATGGTTGATTACATCAATCAAAAGTTGCAAGCAGGCGGTGAGCTCTATGAGTCCGTGATCCAATCTGGCACGCGCCGTTTCAGGCCCATCTTTCTCACATCCGCCACCACATTTGTCGGATTACTCCCCTTGCTGTTCGATCACTCTCTACAAGCTCAGATGCTCATTCCTATGGCAACCTCTCTCGCCTTCGGGATTCTTTTCGCTACCATCATCACGCTATTCCTTATCCCCTGCGCTTATCTAGCAGCAGAAGAAATTCGCGTGCTGTTAGGGAAAGCATGGATCTGGTGGCGATTTCCAAATGGCAGGCCAGTGGACGGAGATTCTTGAGTAAAAAATGAAGTGGGCCTCGCGCAAAGCCGCACAGTTTTACTGGCATGGGAAGTATTACGGGTGTCTGCGTGTATAGAAGCGCTGCGCAGGAGCTGCAAAGCATTGCAGCAGTCCAGAGCCTGCGGCGATGAGTCATGGACTGGGTGTAAGTAGTCCGTTGGATGAGGATGTGAATTTTTTAACAAATCAGCCAACCGCACTGAATTGTTAGAATAAGGAAGGCAGGAAAAGATGGGAGTAAAACCTTCCTAATTTCCTCCCTTCCTTATTCAAATTCCTTTCTTGAATGAAGAGGGGCCCCGATATTTCGGGGCAGGCCGGAGATCGCCGCTACACTACTTCGGTCTTACTTCAACCAACCCGCAGCGAGTTTTTCAACCTGCTGTAAAATCTCCTTCACATCTGGTCCAAGTAAAGTGGCGTGTCCCATTTTTCGCATGCCAGGAGCGCGGCGTTTTCCGTAGAGATGAAGCACGGCGCTATCAGTTTCTAACAGTGGAGTCCAATCGGGAGGCGTGGTTTCGTCCTGCCAGAAATCGGCTAACAGGTTGAGCATGACGCAGGGTGAGATAAGACGGGTAGAGCCGAGTGGGATCTGGAGAGCGACGCGGAGTTGTTGCTCGAACTGCGAGGTCGCGCAGGCATCGATTGTGTGGTGGCCGGAGTTGTGCGGGCGCGGTGCCATTTCGTTGACGACGAGTGAACCATCGTGATTCACGAAAAACTCCACTCCGATGATGCCGCGGTAATCAAGTGCGATGGCGATTTTTTCTGCGAGCTTGCGGGCTTGCTTGGAGGTGGTTTCGGAAATTCGAGCGGGAACGATGGATACATCGAGCACGTGATTCCGATGGCGGTTTTCCGCAGGATCGTAAGTTCTTACTTCGCCATCTGCCGACCGGACGACCATCACGGAAATTTCCAGTTCGAAGGGAACCCATGCTTCCAAGATCGCGCGTTCTTCACCAAAGCTTTTCCAAACCGTAGCCGGATCTTCATCGCCTTGGATTTTCAGCTGGCCTTTACCATCGTATCCAAACGCTGCGGTTTTCAAAACTCCCGGACCGTTGAGCTCGGTCATGGCAGATTGTAAATCTGTTAGATTTTCTATGACGCGGAACCACGTGCAGGGGATTCCATTTTGTTTAAGGAAATTCTTTTCGCGCTCGCGGTTCTGGCAAATCCCAACAGCTTCCGGCGAAGGAAAAATGGCGATGCGGTTTCTCACTCCTTCGAGCGTTGCGAGCGGGATGTTTTCGAACTCCACGGTGGCGACGGTTGCTTGCTTGCAGAACTGTTCCAGTGCCTCTGGGGAATCGAAGGGCAGATCGATCACTTCATCTGCAACTTCGACAGCTGGAGCTTCGAGCCCACCCGTCCAAACCACTGTGCATACTCCCATCCTCCGAGCAGCGAGGGCGAGCATGCGCCCGAGCTGACCTCCGCCGATCACGCCGACGACTTGTTGCTTATCTAGAGGGGAAAAAACCGAAGCTGACATGGTAACAAAAAATCAATCCAACTCAGGCAACACGGCCTCAGCCACTTTCGCGGTTTGTTTGCTGCGGAAGTCGGCTAGCTTCGATGCTAAAGCCGCATTCTCCACTGCCAACATCGCCACGGCGAATAGACCGGCATTGGTCGCGCCGGCTCGGCCGATGGCAAACGTCGCGGTTGGGATTCCTGCTGGCATCTGCACGATGGAGAGTAAGGAATCCACGCCTTTTAGAATTTTCGATTCCACAGGAACCCCGAGCACTGGCAGTTCAGTCATGGCTGCAACCATTCCCGGTAAATGCGCTGCACCACCTGCGCCTGCGATAATGCATTTTAAGCCTTTGGCTTTCGCCTGCTTCGCATACTCGACCAATTTATCCGGCGTGCGGTGAGCGCTCACCACTTCCGCATGATATTCCACGCCAAAGTCTTTTAGAACTCGAGCCGCATGTTCCATCGTCGGCCAATCCGACGTGCTTCCCATGATGATGCCAACTGTCATAAGCGATGAGTTTGCCTGCGCGACCCGCTCACGTCAACATTTGTGATAAGGAAGAGTCGAAAGTCTGAAAGTCGAAGGTGATTCTAGAATCGCTGGTGCGGTTGGAGGCATGGAGCATTGGCTGCAAATTTTCCGTTTCGCTTCGTATGCCCTGAGCTTGTCGAAGGGCGCGGCGGCTTCGGTCTCTTCGACAAAGCCGCGCCCGCTCACCCGCTCCTCTTACCACCTTGGCTCGCAAACTGCTAAAGTCTTTATTTCAATTTAAACCCATGCTTAAAGGATATCAGCCAGACGCGTTTTTCGATGAAATGTTCACACCGGACGGGACGGTTCGGCCTCATTGCGCTCCACTCCTCGATCGCATCGCCGCGTTAGATCAGAACGATTTTGAGGCGCGTAAGGCGACCTGTGAGCTGTATTTCCTCACCCAAGGCGTCACTTTCAACGTTTATCACGACTCCCGCGGCAGTGAGCGCATTTTCCCCTTCGATCCCGTCCCACGGGTGATTCCGGCAAATGAATGGGAACACCTCGAATCCGGCCTGACGCAGCGGATCACTGCGCTGAATCTTTTTCTCCACGATATTTATCACGATCAGCAGATCCTCAAAGACGGCATCATTCCGCGTTCATTTATCGAGCAAGCGCGGCATTATCGTCCTGAGTTCCGTGGCATCGACGTCCCAGGTGATATCTACATCCACATTTGTGGCAGCGATCTGATCCGCGACGATAAAGGTGAATGGTTGGTGCTTGAAGACAACGGTCGCTGCCCTTCCGGTGCTTCTTACTTATTAGAAAACCGCAAGGCGCTCAAACGGGTTTTCCCTGATCTTTTTGATACCTCATCGGTCCGCTCGGTCGATTCTTATCCGCTTGAAGTTCTGGAAATGCTGCGCCACATCGCACCGCGCAAATCTGGCAATCCCGTCTGCGTGCTTCTCACTCCCGGTTGCCACAATAGTGCGTATTTTGAGCATTGTTACCTCGCTCGCGAAATGGGCATTGAGATTGTCGAGGGTCGAGATCTCGTCGTGCGCGACAACATCGTTTACATGCGCACCACTCGCGGTCTGGAACGCGTTGACGTCATCTACCGCCGCATCGATGACGATTTCATTGATCCCGTGGTATTCCGCAAAGATTCCGTACTTGGCGTCCCCGGGATCATGAATGCTTACCGCGAAGGAAACGTCGCGCTAGCGAATGCGGTCGGCACTGGTGTGGCGGATGACAAAGCCATCTATGCTTTTGTTCCTGATATCATCCGCTACTACCTCGCGCAGGAGCCGATTTTACAAAACGTCCCGACGTATCTCGCGGCGAAAGATGATGATCTGCGTTACATCCTCGATCACTTGCCAGAGCTTGTCGTAAAAGCAACCAACGAATCCGGCGGCTACGGCATGCTCATGGGGCCTGCCGCTAGTAAGAAGGAAATTGCTGATTTCCGCGAACGCATCATCGCGGATCCGACCAACTACATCGCCCAACCCGTGGTTTCACTCTCCCGCTGCCCGACGTGGTGCGAGGATACCATGGAAGGTCGCCACGTCGATTTGAGGCCCTATATCATTTATGGAGAATCGCCACGCATCGTTCCAGGTGGACTTACTCGCGTCGCTCTCAAGAAAGGCTCGCTGGTTGTTAACTCCTCCCAAGGCGGTGGCAGTAAAGATACTTGGGTTCTGCGCCACTAAAAAACTTATCACCCTATTAAAGAACCATGCTTTCCCGTGTCGCCAATACTCTCTACTGGATGGCCCGCTATGTTGAACGGGCTGATAACCTCGCACGCCTCATCGACGTCAATCGCCACCTTCTGTTAGATAACGAAACACTCGGCAGTGATCGGATTGCTGATTTCTGGAGGCCCATCATTCTCTGCACTGGAGATGAGGAGTTATTTCAATCTCTGTATCCTGAAACGCATGGAGAAGACGTGATCCGATTTCTAACAGATGACCCAAGGAACGTAAGCAGTATCACATCTTGCATTGCTCAAGCACGCGAAAGCGCGCGCACAGTGCGAGATCAGATATCTGATGAAATGTGGGAAGAGATCAATGCCCTACACCTTTTTGTTCGCTCCGATGAGGCTGCTTATTTTCTGAAAGAAGCGCCACCTCGTTACTATGAGCGTATACGTCGTTCGGTCGCGACGTTCCTGGGAATCTCCGCGACCAGTCATTCTCGTGATGAAGGTTGGGAGTTTATGCAGCTAGGCCGCCACCTCGAACGTGCGGATAAAACGACCCGCTTCCTAGACACGACCTCCTATCTCCCAGACGATGGCCATGGCAACATCGGTGCCCCCGGCATGTTGCACTGGACGGCCATCCTCGGTTCCTGCGGTGCGCTTGGCGCGTTTCGCTCCGGTCATCATCGCTTCGATGTCGAAGGAGCACTCAGCTTCTTGGTCTTTTCCAGAAACTTTCCACGCTCCGTGCGTTATTGCGCGGATCGAGTGGACGAATGCATTCACCTCATTTCCGGCAGTCCTCGCGGTAGTTTCCTCAACGACGCGGAGCGAGAGAGCGGCAGGCTGTTAGCCGATCTCAACTACGGCAACGCGGAAGAAGCACTGGCGCTTGGCCTTCACGCGTATCTCGATGGATTGCAAGAACGCTTCAACCTCATCGGTGAACTCGTCTTCGAGACATTTGTCCTCATGCCAGAAATGTTTGAGTCCCAACGCAGCATGCAGCAACGCGGTCACGATGCCGTAACCGCTTGGCAGCAACAACAACAGCAACAGCAATAAATGATGATGATTGCCCGATTGGCGAGATCGTTCATGATCCAAACCGCCATATGAAGCTCTCCGTCGTCCATCGCACTATCTTCCATTACGGAGGACCTGTCACTGACAGCGTGAACGAGCTGCATCTTGAACCGCGCACATTTCCGTTTCAAAAAACGCTCTCCTCACTGATCCGCGTGCTGCCGGCCACGCGCATGAGCAAATTCCAAGACCTCTTTCAAAACACCACTCACCATTTCGAGATTCAAAGACCGCACCAACAACTCGAAATCGAAAGTCGGATTCGCGTGCATAACTTGCCGCTCGAAATTCCAGAGCAAGCCCGCACCGCAACCAAAGAAGTTTACCGAACCTCAGCCGTGCGTGATCGTAGCTGGCCTTACCTTAACGAGAGCGCCCGTGTGGTTTTCCGTCCTGAAATTTGGCGCCAAGCTGTTGATATCACATTCGGCCACGATGCTTATTTCGATAAGGCGACCCAGATCATGAATTGGATCCATGCAGAGTTCCGTTACGAACCCGGAAGCACGGATGTCACCACGCATCTCGATCAATGTTTTGCGGAGAAACACGGTGTCTGCCAGGATTTCACCCACGTGATGCTCGGCCTTTGCCGCGCCGCTGGGATTCCCGCCCGCTACGCATCCGGCTACCTCTACAACGGCCCGAAAGATCACCTCATCGGCGCCCAAGCCTCCCATGCATGGGCCGAGGTCTTTTTGCCTGAGGTCGGCTGGATCGGCTTTGATCCCACCAACAACACCCTCGCCGATGCCCGATATGTCAAAATCGCCGTCGGCCGTGACTACGAAGACGTCGCCCCCATTCGCGGCACCTACCGCGGTTCCGCCCACTGCCAGATGGAAGTTGATGTGCTCGTGGAGGCGATATGATTATTGAGCACATATTTTCATTGAATAAAACCCATAAAGACATATTATGACCCATATGAAGACGACCTTAGAGTTACCCGACGAACTCTTCACAGAAGCAAAAGCGATGGCTGCGAGGCGTAGAACTACTCTAAAAGCCTTATTCACACGAGCTTTGGAGAAGGAATTGCGCGGACAGGTTTCCCAAATAAACGTGCCGGGTCGGGTGATCAAAGATGCGAGTGGATGGCCGGTTTTGCAGCGTGAGACGACCGCTAAAACCCCTGTAACAGAAGCTTTTGTTCGCGGCTTACGGGATGAAGAAGGCATTTAAGTCATGGCCTACCTTTTAGACATCAATGTCTTGATCGCCCGCGTTGACCCTTGGCATGAGCATCATGAGCGCGCGAAAATTTGGCTGAATGCGCGTCCCGATGCTGGAATTGTGACGTGTCCGCTGACCGAAAATGGCTTTCTGCGCATTTATGGCCACCCATCCTATCCAAACGGTCCGGGTGGCCCAGGGGTTGCTTTGGAGGAACTGAGAATGATCCGCTCTCTGCCCACTCATCAATTCATCACCGACTCCCTAAGTATCGACGATCCCGACTCATTTCATTCACTCTCAAGTATCGGTCCACGTCAAATCACCGATCTCTATATCCTCGCTTTGGCTGCGAAACAGAGAATGTCTTTTGTCACTTT
>CAWUUP010000081.1:0-5596 GCA_963925255.1 uncultured Luteolibacter sp. | reverse complement strand
TTCGTCTTTGATAGAGAATATGGCTCCTCTCTCGGAGCGCTGCATGTGACTCTTTAGAGTTGAGTCGAAGGAGTCGTTTTCCTCAATCAGGTAGGTGATTGTTCTGCCGTGAAATTGCTTCTCTAGGTGAAGTAATTGTTCAAAATCAAGTCGTCCAGGAATGGCAAGAAATCCGGTTGTGGGTATGCTGGCAGCATTGAGAAATTGGATGGATGCAGACATTAGCGTGATAAATTCTCGCCAAAGATTGATTTTTTTCGCCCGACAAGCACGGATTTTCTGCATGAATCGTGTATTCTGTGAGGTTTTATTTAATTAACTCATCTTCATATCGTGATTTGATGATTTGTATCTTGAAGCTTGGATTGAATGATTTACAGTTTTG
This sequence comes from uncultured Luteolibacter sp., assembly GCA_963925255.1. GTDB lineage: Bacteria > Verrucomicrobiota > Verrucomicrobiia > Verrucomicrobiales > Akkermansiaceae > Luteolibacter. The sequence continues at coordinate 5,211 of CAWUUP010000081.1, read as the reverse complement.
GCATGGCTCAAGTGGATTACACAGCAGAAATCGAAAAGGAACTAGCAGAGCGTATCATGGTGCTGGATGGCGCGATGGGGACAACGATCCGCACCTATGGGCTAGACGAAGCAGCTGCACGTGGTGAGCGATTCGCCAAAAACGACAAAGATTTGCTTAACAATGGCGATATTCTATCCATCACCCAACCGCAGGTGATCGCGGATATTCATAAGTGTTTTTATGAGGCTGGATCGGACATCTGCGAGACCAACACCTTCTCGGCAACCGGTATTGCTCAGAGCGAGTTTTTCGTTGAGGACCCGAGGGAAAAGGGCGGGCGCAAAGATCCTGAGTTTTTTCAGAAGATTTTGGAGAACGATTTTTTGAACGACCTAGCGTGGGAGATGAATGTGAAAGGCTCACAGCTGGCACGGAAAATGGCGGATAACATCGGTACAGATACCGGAGTGAAACGCTATGTTGCTGGTGCTATAGGTCCGTTGACCGTTTCGTTGAGCAACTCACCGGATGCGGAAGATGCGTCATTTCGCGTGGTGACATTCGATCAGGTTTTAGAAGCTTATCGCATGCAGGTGCGTGGCTTGATCGAGGGTGGATGTGATATCTTAATGATCGAAACCATCTTCGACTCTCTGAACGCAAAGGCTGCGGCAGTGGCGGTTCAGGATGTTTTCGATGAACAAGGGATTCGTCTTCCTGTGATCATTTCAGCAGCGGTTGGATTGGGTGGAGAAACGATGATTTCCGCACAAAAGGTTGAAGCGCTGTGGAACGCATTTGCTCATACTAAACCACTGGCGATTGGATTGAACTGCTCGCTCGGCCCAGATTTGATGAGACCATTTTTGGAAGAACTATCTGATGTGGCGGAAACGTATGTTTCAGCGTATCCTAATGCTGGCTTACCTAACCCGTTAGCCCCGACTGGATTTGACCTGGAACCAACACACATGAAGGACTACATGAAAGACTTCGCTCAAAGTGGTTTGATCAACTTCGCTGGTGGTTGCTGCGGAAATACTCCCGAGCATGTTAGAGCGATTGCTGAGGGTGTGAGGGGCGTGGCACCGAGGAGGGTGCTGAAATGATGATCGAACCGCCAAGTCGCCAAGAACGCCAAATTAAGAATTTCCATATCCAACGAATCACAAACCCATTTTCCGAAAGCTAACACTGCCCAAGCCTTTGCGTTCTTAGCGCCTTGGCGGTTAATTTTTTTTACCATGAATCCAATCAAACCAGCACTCAGGCTTTCTGGAACAGAGGCTTATAACCACGATGAGGGAAAAGGTTTCCTGATGATCGGGGAACGGACGAATGTCGCGGGGTCGCCGCAATTTGCGAAACTGGTCCGCGCCGAGGATCTCGAAGCGGCAGTGGAAGTGGCGCGTCAACAAGTCGCGAACGGTGCGAACGTGATCGATATCTGCTTCGATGATGGATTGATCGACGGCAAGGCGATGATGGCGAAATACCTTGATCTTCTCCAAGGTGAGCCGGATGTCGCGCGGGTGCCGATCATGGTAGATTCCTCGAAGTGGGAAATTCTTGAAGAAGGGTTAAAACACCTTCAAGGGAAGGGAATTGTGAACTCGATTTCTCTTAAAGAGGGCGAAGAAATTTTCAAGAACAACGCCAAGCACATCATGAAATATGGTGCGGCGGTTGTGGTGATGGCTTTCGATGAAAAAGGTCAGGCAGCGACCTATGATGAGAAGATCCGTATTTGCGAGCGCGCTTATCGCATTCTTGTCGATGAAGTTGGATTCAATCAAAATGATATCATTTTTGATCCAAACATCCTGACAGTTGCGACCGGTATCGAGGAACATAACAACTACGCCTTGGACTTCATCAATGCGACGCGTTGGATCAAAGAGAACCTTCCAGGTGCTAAGATTTCAGGCGGTGTTTCTAATATCTCGTTCTCATTCCGTGGGAATAACAAAGTTCGTGAGGCAATGCATTCCGCCTTCCTGTATCATGCGACTAAAGCAGGCATGGACATGGGGATCGTCAACGCTGGGATGTTAGAGGTTTACGATGAGATTTCAAAGGATTTGTTAGAATGTGTTGAGGATGTCTTACTGAACCGTAGAGATGATTCCACCGAACGTCTTTTGGATCTTGCTGAGGGTTACAAAGGAGTCGGCGGTAAAAAGGTTGAGGAAGATCTCTCTTGGCGCGAAGAAGAAGTCGAGAAGCGCTTAGAATATGCGCTCTTGAAAGGAATCGATCGATTTATCGACGAAGATACCGAAGCTGCGAGATTAAAATACAGCAGGCCGCTGAAAGTTATCGAAGGACCCTTGATGGACGGCATGGGTGTGGTTGGAGATTTGTTCGGTGCAGGTAAAATGTTCTTACCTCAGGTCGTTAAATCCGCCCGCGTGATGAAGAAGGCTGTGGCTTGGTTGTTTCCCTACATGGAAGCTGAGAAAGCTGAAAACCTCACTGGGGATATTTTAGCGATTCAAGAAAAGAACCCGGGCATGTCTCACGACGATGCGTTGAAAATTGCAGAGCGCGGTAACTCCGCTGGGCGTTTCTTGATCGCAACCGTCAAAGGCGACGTTCACGATATCGGTAAGAACATCGTCGGGGTTGTATTGTCCTGCAACGGCTTTGAAGTCACTGACATTGGTGTGATGGTCGCTTGTGATAAAATTTTAGATAAGGCAATTGAACTCGGTGCGGATGTCATTGGCCTCTCCGGTTTGATTACTCCATCGCTCGATGAGATGGTGCATGTTGCCAAAGAAATGGAACGTCGTGGTTTCACTGTTCCGCTGCTGATTGGTGGTGCAACGACTTCCGCTGCGCACACAGCCATCAAGATTGCGGAGTATTATTCTGGCCCAGTGGTGCATGTGCTTGATGCCTCGCGCTCTGTCCCGGTGACGACCTCTTTGCTTTCCAAAGACGGACGCGATGAATTCGTAAGAGAACTTCGTGAGAAACAGCAGAAAGCTCGCGAAAATTTTCTTGGAGGACCGAAGAAAGAAACCATCAGTCTTGCTGAGGCTCGAGCGGCGGGGCCGAAATATGATTGGAATTCTTATAGCCCACCAACTCCTTCGTTTACTGGAACACGAGTGATCGAACCAGCTATCAAAGATCTCGTTGAATACATCGATTGGACACCGTTCTTCCATGCATGGGAATTGCGCGGAGTTTGGGACAGGGAAAAGAAAGAGCTTAAAACAAAAAACGAAGGAGGGGCGGCGGAAGCGAAAAAACTCTATGCAGAGGCCTGCGTATATCTCGAGAAGCTTGTTGAAGAAAATCGATTAACAGCTCGGGGAATCTACGGATTTTTCCCAGCGAATTCAGATGGAGATGATATCGTCGTGCACAACGAAGACGGAACCAAACGAACGAAATTCCATACATTGCGGCAGCAGTTGAAGAAAACTTCTGGAAAACCAAACGTGGCGTTGTCGGATTGGGTCAAACCTACTTCCGCCGACTACATCGGCGGCTTCGTCGTGGGGATTCATGGTGCGGATGAGTATGCAAAGGAACTCGATGCTGAGAACGATCCTTATGGGGCAATCATGGTGAAAGCGATCGCGGATCGCTTGGCAGAAGCTTGTGCTGAAATGCTGCATCACCGGGCACGTATCGCTTGGGGATATGAAGACGAAGGCGAGTTGACCAAAGCTGCGCTGATTCATGAGAAATATCAGGGCATCCGTCCTGCTCCTGGTTATCCAGCTCAACCCGATCACACCGAAAAACCGATTCTTTTCGATTTGTTAGGTGCTACCGATGCGACTGGTGTTTTTCTTACCGAAAGCTGCGCAATGCATCCGGGAGCTGCGGTTTGCGGACTTTATTTCTCACATCCGGAAAGCCATTACTTTGCATTATCCGATCTACAAAAAGATCAGATTGAGGATTATGCAGTACGTAAGGGAATGACTTTACAAGAAGCGGAGAAATGGCTCGGCCCTTGGCTTGGTTATTGAATTTAAGGAAGAGTTATAACCACAGAGGTCACAGAGCGGATCCTATGGGTTCATTTTGGTTCTTATGCTTATGCCGTTAGAAATTATTACTTATAGGTAATGAATTCTAAGTTATTTAATTAGATTAGCTGCAGATTATTTTGCTCTGTGAACTCTGCGTCTCTGTGGTGAATGCTTTTCCTAACCTAAATAAAGTCAGGAAAAGTTTTTCAGTCTAGCGATGGTTTTCTCTTTTCCTAAAATCGCAAAAATATCGCCAAGATCTGGGCCGTGAGCACGACCTGATAACGCGACGCGGACAGGGAACATGAGCTGTCCCGGTTTTGTTCCGTTTGCTTGAGCGACAGTGGTGATGGCTTCTTTAGCTATGTCTGCTGACCAATCTGTTAGCGTTGCCATGTGCTCAGCGAGTGCTGGGAGGAGCGCGGAGTTTGGATTTCCTTTGGCCTTCGCGACTGCTTCCTCTTCTTGAATTGCAGTATCGCTGATGAGGAAATCGATGGCAGCTGGAACCTCTGATAGGAGACGGACTTTATTTTTCACTGCTGCGATCACAGTCGGGTAGCTTTCTGTGACTGGAAGTTTTTCGGCTTGTACGAAAGGTTTTGCTAAATCCGCAAACGTCTCCGTGGAAATTTTAGCAATGTGTTGCTGGTTGACCCATTTGCATTTCTCTAAATCAAAGCGCGCCGGGGCACGATTAATCGCCTCAAGCGAGAAACGATCAATGAGTTCAGTTAGAGTAAAGATTTCATCATCTGATTTCGAAGACCAGCCAAGTAGGGCTATGAAGTTAACAACTGCTTCCGAGAGAAAACCTTGTTTCGGATAATCTCCGACAGCAGCGCCCGCGTCTCGTTTGGACATCTTTGAACCGTCGGCGTTAAGGATAAGTGGAATGTGCGCGTATTGTGGCGGCTCAGCTCCAAAAGCTTCGATGAGCTGAAGGTGCTTAGGCGTGTTCATCAAATGATCCTCACCGCGGATCACGTGAGTCATTTTCATTTCGAGGTCATCGACGACGTTTACGAAATGGAACACATAAGATCCATCGCTACGGCGGATCACCATATCTGGCGTATTTGATTCATCGCGGTAATCAATCGTCACCTCACCGCAGACAAGGTCGTTCATGGTGATGGGTTTACGATCGAAGCGAAAACGATAGGCATCGCCGTCTTTGTATAGCCGGTCGGCGGCGAGGAGTTTTTCAAAGTAAGCATCGTAGATGTCGTTT
>CAWUUP010000080.1:0-3041 GCA_963925255.1 uncultured Luteolibacter sp. | reverse complement strand
GCGCCGGCTCCTATCACAGTTATTGATGAACCGACTGCCGTGGTCAGCGTGCTGCCAATCTGGAATATAAATTGTGCGTTAGCATCACTTCCCGTATCAAGAATGAGATTTCCTGTTAATTGCGCGGAAGAAGTAAAATTGTAAACTCCTGCACTAAGTGCTCCTACGGTGCCTAAATCCTGTCCAGTCAAGCTGGTCGCGCCAACCCTTCCCTGAAGATCGGTGTAAGCGGCGTCGGCATCAGTCCAAGCAGTCCCGGCAACCCCGTCATTGTAATAAACAGTGCCATGAACGTATCCTACGCCTGAGGAAGGGATAGCATTGATGAAACCAGTGATCGTCGGAGTCCAGTAGAGACCGATGTCTCCGTAAACGTTCGAATAGCCGGAGTTCGTCACGCCTTCATGAGTAATAATCGCGAAATTATCAGCCGTTCCTAAATTCACCGCCTGGCCATGTGCGCTTCCTGAGAGAATGATCATCCCCAAACTAGCGATCGCTGATCCCAAGGATATACCTAATGGAGTTAAGCGGCGGGATCTTTGACTAGATCCTGCGTGATGATCACCATCACTGCGCGTTTCGAATACATGAGTTAGCTTGCGTCGTTTCATAATCTGATTTCTGTTAGAAGAATCCCGCTTCGATTCGTTCGATTCACTGCATTCTCCGTCGGTTCGCTATCAAACTGTTCTAATCCTCAAAGATAAACTATGGGGTTTATCCCTACTAGGACGGGACTAACTAACAGAAATTGATTTATATGGGATAAACACATACCCTTAACGACATTCCACTTCGAGAATGACGGCGTAATGCTCGTCTTTCTCGAAGTGGATAAATGACTTTTTCCGCAACTGAATTAGCAGAATGTTAGAGTATATTTTATTCCTCTCACCGCTTACGCGTGCCCGAGCAACTATTGATCTGACATGCAACGAGGTATCCGATGACGCTGCTCGCAAGCATCCCAATCATAATGGTTGAATAGGGATTATGGTGAAGGAGAGCATTAACATCGTTAACCTCTCTACCTACGCGTTTCTGAACGTTTTTATAATAATCCTTACCACGCTCGAACGCTGACGACAGCTCATCGCCTGCTTTTTCGTAGGCTGATTCGATGGCATCCGCTTGGGCGGAAACCCATTCTGGGGCATGGATGTTCGAGGGTTTATGGTCTTTGCAAAATTCTTTTACGGGATTGCTCATATTTTTATTTGGATGATTGATAACACTAGGACTCTAGACCGCGCCTCGACGTCACGCCATGGGGTGAAGTTCTACTATGGTCACAAATCTCTTCAATTTTCCGTTGGCATTCGTTATTTCCTGATTACTGTTCAATTGAACTTATGGAATTACAATCAAAACTCGCTATTCTTGCCGACGCCGCAAAATACGATGCCTCTTGCGCCAGCTCGGGAGCCGTGCGGGGGAATTCGTTGGATGGCAAAGGCGTTGGCTCAACGGGAGGTTCCGGCATTTGTCACAGCTACGCACCGGACGGGCGCTGCATCTCGCTTCTCAAAATCCTACTCACAAATTCCTGCATTTACGACTGCCATTACTGCATCAACCGACGCTCCAGCAATGTCAGGCGCGCGGCTTTCACCGCAGATGAGGTCGTGAAACTAACCTTAGATTTTTACAAACGAAACTACATCGAAGGCCTGTTTCTGAGTTCGGGGATCATTCGCAATGCGGATTACACCATGGAACTAGTCATCGCCGTCGCACGCACCTTGCGTGAGGTTCATGATTTCCGCGGCTACATCCATTTGAAAACCATCCCTGAGGCATCCGCGGAATTGATTGAAACCGCCGCGCGCTATGCCGACCGCATCAGCATCAATCTCGAGCTCCCCACGCAAAAAAGCCTCGACCTGTTAGCGCCAGAAAAAAGTTTGAAGCGCACTCGCTTGGCCATGGGCAACATCCGCAAGAAGCTCGATGAGGCATCCGACCGGCGAAAAAACGGCGATAAAAAACTGCGTCACGCGACAGGGCAAAGCACTCAGGTGATTGTCGGTGCCGATGATTCGACCGATGCCGATTTTCTCGCTCGCTCGGATGATCTTTATAGCAACTTTAAAATGCGGCGCGTTTACTACTCCGCATTCAGCCCGATTCCGGAACCATCAAAAATCTTGCCGCTCAAAGCGCCACCACTCATCCGAGAGCACCGGCTTTATCAGGCTGATTGGTTAATGCGCTTCTATGGTTTCAAAACCTCGGAAATCTTGACCCCAGATATGCCGAATCTCGATCTGGATCTCGATCCAAAACTCGCTTGGGCTTTACGCAACCGTCAGGATTTTCCAGTAAATTTGCAAACCGCCAGCCGTGAAATCTTGTTACGCGTCCCGGGCCTCGGTGTCCGTAATGCTGACCGCATTATCAAAATCCGCCGCTTCACTCATATCCGCCTCACCGACCTCACCCGCCTGCGGGTTTCCCTTTCGAAAGTTCAGCCATTCATCATCACCGCGGATCATCATCCAGACTCGATGTTGTTAGATTCAGATAAACTCCGCGCACGCTTCCTACCCAAGCCGGTGCAACTCGAACTATTCTGAAAAAATTTAACCGCAAATGAACACAGATGGACGCAGATAATAAGAGGGATAACATTCAAATATTTTCAATCATCTGCGTTCATCCACGTTCATCTGCGGTTTGATTCTTTTATTTATTTTAAGTTTATGGAATGCGTTGATCCCGGAAAAAACTTCAACTCATGGCGCGCTGCAGCTCGTGATTTGTTAGAGCGACGCATCGCCCCGCAACATGTTCTATGGGAGACCGGCGGCTTGTTCGGTTCATCCGTTGTCTGCGAAGAGCCAACGCCCTACCACGTCCCCAAAGTTCCAGCCGCTTTTCTCGAACTCGCCCAAACTGTCGCCTACCACAACGATCCCGCTCGCTGGCCGCTGCTCTATCGGATTCTCTGGCGTATCACTCACGGTGGCGAACGCCACCTCCCCGCCATCGCCGGTGATCCCGACATGGCGTCTGTTCGCTTGATGGAAAAATCCGTG
>CAWUUP010000079.1:0-2885 GCA_963925255.1 uncultured Luteolibacter sp. | reverse complement strand
CGAAGCTAAAGAAGGCGTTGCCATCGAGAAGGAAACTCAGACTTTTGCGACGATCACGATTCAAAACTATTTCCGCCTCTACGAAAAACTCGCGGGTATGACGGGAACGGCGGAGACGGAAGCCGCAGAGTTTCATGACATCTATCGTCTTGATGTGTTGCCGATCCCGACAAACCGCCCCAACACACGGGTTGATGAAAACGATCAGGTTTTTAAAACACGCCGCGAAAAATTCAATGCGGTGATCGAGAAAATCAAAGAAGCGCACGAAAAAGGCCAGCCTGTTCTTTGCGGAACTGCTTCTGTTGAAGCATCTCAAACTCTTGCGCGGATGTTGCAACGCGCGAAAATACCGCACTCCGTACTCAACGCGAAGTTCCACGAACAAGAAGCGGAAATCATTTCTCAAGCCGGTCAAGCTGGTGCGGTTACTGTTTCCACCAACATGGCCGGACGCGGAACGGACATCAAACTCGGCAAAGGCGTTTCTGAAGTCGGCGGCTTGTTTGTCATGGGCACAGAACGCTACGAATCTCGCCGAGTTGATCGCCAGCTCCGCGGTCGTTGCGCCCGCCAAGGCGACCCGGGTCGCTCGCAGTTCTTTATTTCCTTCGAAGACGATCTCATGCGCAACTTCGCTGCTGCGGAGAGAATGACAGCGATGATGGAACGCTTCGGCATGAAAGACGGCGAAGCGCTTGAACATTCATGGCTGAACCGCTCTGTTGAAACTGCGCAGAAACGCGTTGAGCAGCGCAACTACACTTGGCGTAAACGCGTTCTTGATTTCGATGACGTGATGAACCGCCAGCGCGAAGTGGTTTATGGCTATCGCAATGAAGTTCTCTCAACAGAAACGCCCCGCGATCTCGTCACAGAAATCATTGAAGAAACCATTCCTGCGAAGGTGAATGAGTATCTCGTCGATCGTGATTACGATGCCCCGGATCACACCGAACTTCTGGGTTGGGTGAATGCTACCTTGCCTATCAGCGTGACGATGGAAGAGCTCGACGTTTCAAAAACACCTGAGCAAATTTCCGAATACTTGGTCAGTAAGGTGAAGGAAACCTACGAGATCAAAGTTCGTAACCTACCTTACGAAGTGCTCGATCAAGAAGAGCGCCGTATGGTGCTCGTCGCTATCGACAAACAATGGCAAGAACATCTCTACAACATGGATACCCTCCGAGAAGGGGTGAGTCTTCGCGCTCAAGGTCAGAAAGACCCGCTCATCGAATACAAAAACGAAGCGTATAACCTATTTGTTAGATTGATGGATGCAATCAAACAAGAAGCTCTCAGCAACTTGTTCCGTTCGGCTTCCAATCTCGCAGATTTCCTCAAACAGCTTCACAGCCAGCCGAAGCAACTTCAAAGCAGTGAGACTCAAATCACCCGCAACAACATGGCAACCAGCGGCAGTTTGGAAAATGTCGATCCTTCCCTCGCCTCTTCAGGCAGTGGAGAACTCAAGCTCAACCTGCCAAAACGCAAGCCGACCTTCGCCATCGAAACCACCGGCCGCAACGCTGCGTGCCCCTGTGGCTCCGGGAAGAAGTTTAAACAGTGCTGTGGAAAAACGACGTAAGGAGTTTTTCTAATTATTCAATCGGTTTTCGGAGTAGAAAACTGCGCCCCGCACCCGTGTGGTCGCTGACATACCGCGATCATCCATGATGTAGATCTCGCTGAATTCTTGGATGACAAACACTCACCTGAATTTCAGAAAGATTTCTTGGAGCAAAGCCTAAGCCTCGAAGCGTTTGGAAACTTCTGTCCAGTTGATGATGTTCCACCATGCGCCGACGTAATCGGGGCGGCGGTTTTGGTAGTGGAGATAGTAGGCGTGCTCCCAGACGTCGAGACCGAGTAGCGGTTTGCCCAGATCAGCATCGACAACGAGGCCTTTCATGAGTGGGTTGTCTTGGTTGGGGGTGCTGGTAATTTTGAGTTTACCATCTTGCAAGATCAGCCATGCCCAGCCGGAGCCGAAACGTTTTGCGGCAGCTTCAGCGAAGGCTTTTTTGAAATCATCTATCGAACCAAAGGCCGTGACGATGGCGGCGTTGAGTTTTTCGGAAGGCGCGCCGGATTTCGCCGCGGGCGTGAGGGTTTCCCAGAAAAACGAATGATTCCAATGACCTCCGCCATGGTTGCGGATCGCGTTGCCGATTGAGGCATCGGTAATATCGGTGATTTTTGCGAGCAGATCAGAAAGGGCCACTGGTTTCAACTCCGGAGCTTTGGTGAGCGCGGCGTCTAGGCCAGCGACGTAGGCGGCGTGGTGCTTGCTGTGATGAATTTCCATGGTGCGCGCATCGATGTTTGGCTCGAGGGCATCGTAAGCGTAAGGAAGTTCCGGCAAAGCTGGCGGGGCGATAGCTGCAGCCGACGCGCTTCGGGGAAGAAAGGCGGCACTAGCGGCAAGCGTGCTGAGTTGGACGAAATGGCGACGGTTGAGAGAGGGCGGAGTGTTCATGACCTAGCTTACTAAATCAGGTGTGGGAAACTTCAACTGATTAGAGTGTGATTGGCCAGATTAGAAAAAACCTTCCCTGAGATCAGAGCAGCATCAGTGCTGGGTTCTCGATGAGTTTCTTGATTTCAGCGAGGAACGAAGCGGCGACTGCCCCATCGACCACGCGGTGATCTGCCGAGATCCCGATGTTCATGCGTAAGCCAACAGCGAGCTGACCGTTTTTAACCACGGGCTTTTGAAGCGCTGCGCCGACTGAAAGTATGACCGCTTGGGGTGGATTGACGATGGCGTCGAAGGAATCAATACCCCATGCCCCGAGGTTGGAAACCGTGATGGTGCCGCCGTCGAATTCATCGGGCTTGAGTTTTTTGTCCTTAGCGCGGACGGCGAAGTCTTTCACCGC
>CAWUUP010000078.1:0-9379 GCA_963925255.1 uncultured Luteolibacter sp. | reverse complement strand
CGCATTAGTGCCCGGGCAGATCATGGCGTTTTATGATGGAGGGAGATTGTTGGGCGGGGGCGTGCTGGAGGAGGTTTCGTGATTTTAAATCTCCCCTTCAGGGCTGGGATCTTTTGTGCGCGGATTCCTAGGGCGTTGCCTTGGGCTGACGTAAGACGCACCGTTGGTGCTGGGGCGGATATGGAACGTGTCGTTGGTAATGGGAAGACGCCGAATCATTTTCCAGGCCAAGGGCCTGAACTATGTTAACCCAAGGCAACGCCCTGGGTTGTGATTCCACATTCATCCAAGCCCTGAGGGGCGATCCAACCGCATTCACATGATTTTAAAATCAGATTTGAGAACCCATTATTATACGCCATAGTGCAAACATGAGATACGGGTTTGTCGTTTGTTATCTGCTTGGAATGGTCGGGTTGTCAGCTTTTGAGCTACCGGAGAGGTCGACTCAATGCGTGGTGGGAATTTCTGAAGATTGGGATAACTCGCGTGTGACTCTATCTTATTTTGAGAAAAAAGACGGTAAATGGCAGCAGGTTGGTGATCTATGGAGGGGGCGACTCGGCAGCAAGGGTTTGGTTTGGGGGCGAGGGCTGCATCCGAATCCGAAGGGATCGGTTTTGAAAACTGAGGGCGATTGGCGCTCACCGGCGGGAGTATTCAATCTCGGCGGTGTCTGGGGTTCACATGAGAAGGTTAAAAAACAGACAAAAACCTTTTATCATCAGGTGACCACGCGGGATCTATGGGTTGAGGATCAAAAGTCGAAATTTTACAATCAGTTCGTTACTTTGGACCATGAGCCGAAGACGGAATGGGAAAAAAAGGCTCAGATGGTGCAGGATGATTATCCTCATTCGTTGAAAATGTTCATCGCGCATAATGCCTATCCAAATACGGTTTCAGGTGGCGGATCTTCGATTTTCTTCCATATTTGGAGGAAAGAAGGCGCATCGGCATCGGCCGGATGCACCACCATGCCTGAAAACAAACTGCGCGAATTGATCGCAACAGTTGACCCGGGGCGTAGTCCGCTTTACGTCCTATTGCCGCGCGCGGAATACGAGAAATTCAAATCCACCTGGAAACTACCATGAGTTCGACTGCTAATTTATTACCTGATTCGAAAGGCCACTTCGGCCAGTTCGGTGGGATGTTTGTCCCAGAAACCTTGATGACTCCTCTGCAAGCTCTGGCAAAGGCGTACGAGGAAGCGAAAGCTGATCCTGCGTTTCAAGCGGAGCTGGATGATTTATTGAAAAACTATGTGGGTCGGCCGACTCCCCTGTATTTCGCAGAGCGTTGGACTGAGAAGCTCGGTGGAGCGAAAATTTATCTCAAGCGTGAGGACTTGCTGCATACTGGAGCGCACAAAATCAACAATGCGCTCGGGCAGATTTTGTTAGCCAAGCGGCTGGGCAAAACTCGCATCATTGCTGAGACCGGAGCGGGTCAGCACGGAGTGGCGACGGCAACGGTGTGTGCGCGTTTCGGAATGGAATGCGTGGTTTACATGGGTAAAGTCGATATGGAGCGCCAGGCGCTCAACGTGGCACGGATGCGCTTGATGGGCGCGAAAGTCCGCGCGGTAACGGCTGGGCAAGCAACTTTGAAAGAAGCGGTCAGCGAAGCGATGCGTGACTGGGTGGCCTCTGTTGAAGACACCCATTACATCATTGGCTCCGCATTGGGTTCCCATCCGTTTCCGATGATTGTTAGAGATTTCCATCGGGTGATCGGTGTCGAGACGCGTGAACAGATTTTGGAACGCGAAGGCCGTTTGCCAGATCTGTTAGTGGCATGTGTGGGTGGGGGATCGAATGCCATCGGTTTGTTCCATCCGTTTCTCGGAGATAAAGATGTGCGTATGGTCGGTGTTGAAGCTGGCGGTGATGGAATTATTCCTGAGCGCCATGCCGCACGTTTCCAAGGCGGCAAGCTCGGTGTTCTGCAAGGCACGAAGACATGGTTGCTTGCCAATGATGACGGCCAGATCGAACTCACGCAGTCCGCCTCTGCTGGACTCGATTACGCAGCGATCGGGCCAGAGCATGCGTTTTTGCAATCCGAAGGTCGGGTGGAATACACCTATGCAACAGATGACGAAGCTCTGGCAGGATTTAAAGAACTCGCCCATGTTGAGGGAATCATCCCCGCATTGGAGACCGCTCATGCGGTGGCTTATATTTCCAAAATTGCAGGCTCTTTGCCGAAATCTGACCTGATCGTTGTGAACCTTTCCGGCCGTGGTGATAAAGACGTCGAGCAGGCGGCGAAGTATTTACTCGGAGATTCTCCGGAATAAAAAACCTCCCTAGCTCTCTTTATTTAAGCGGATTGCCATGAAAAACTTATTTATTCTTACCTCAATCTTCTCTGCGTTGTTGATCGCGACTGGCTGCAGCCAGGATAAAACGGATCGCACAAATCAGGCAAAAGCCCAACAAAGCAAACCGGTTGAGGTTCCGTTAGAAAATGGTTTAGCACGTGCGTATTTCGCGAGTGGTTGCTTTTGGTGTGTGGAAGCGAGTTATGAAAGTGTCAAAGGTGTTAAAGAGGCAGTCTCAGGATACTCCGGCGGACATACCGAGAATCCAACTTATGAAGCGAGCAATACCGGAACCACTGGACACGCCGAAGCGGTAGAGATTATTTACGATCCCAAAGTAGTAAGCTTCGCGACATTAGTGGATGTCTATTTCGCCTCGCAGGATGTAACTCAAGTCAACGGACAAGGCGGAGATAGGGGCTCGCAATATCGTTCGATCATTTTCTATCAGAACGAAGAACAGAAAAAAATCATCGAAGAGAAAATTGCAGCGAAAAATAAAAAAATCCAACCTGAAGAAGTGGCTGCCGAGGTGTATCCGTTTCAAAAATTCTGGTTAGCTGAGGCTTATCATCAGGATTTCGAAAAGAACAACCCAGAAAATCCATACATTCAGAGAGTTTCCATTCCACGTGTGGAAAAGTTCCAGGAAAAACTCCCTGAGGTTTTGAAGGAAAATTAGGGATTGGGTATTAGGGTTTCGATATTAAGTATTGGAGTGCGAATCCTCACCCCCAAGTTATCATTTCTAATCTCTTAATCTCACTTTTTTGTCTTTTCCTTAAATCAGGATTGGACGCTGGGGGTTGATGACTACAAGTTGCAGGCGCATGCCAGATCCGATCTATGTGAAAGAAGCCTTCGCGCGCATCGCCGATCGCTATGTGATGACCAACCACGTCCTTTCTTTGGGCGTAGACGTTTGGTGGCGTTGGGTGGTGACAAAGCGGATCAAGGCGCTCAACCCTAAGAAAATCTTGGATGTAGCGAGTGGCACTGGGGATCTCGCATTGAGCATTCAAGATGCGTTGCCAGAGAGTAAAGTCATCGCCACTGACTTTTGTGCGGAAATGCTCGAGCATGCTTCAAGCCGAGGCGTGCATCAAACTTTGGTAGCCGATGCCCTGGCTCTACCGTTTCCAGATGGTGAATTCGATGTCGTAACGGTCGCCTTTGGGCTTCGCAATATGGAGGATTATGAGTGCGCGCTCAAAGAGATGCGTCGCGTGCTCAAGCCGGGTGGCAGCTTGTTTATTCTCGATTTCTCGTTACCTAAAGGCGTATTGTGCGCACCGTATCGGTTGTATCTGCATCATGTCTTGCCGAAATTGGCTGGATTTCTGACCAAACAAAAAGATGCCTATGAGTATCTCGCCGGTTCGATCGAGCAGTTTCCCTCAGGCGAGGCCATGATCTCGTTGTTGAATCAGTCCGGTTATGGCGATTCGACCGCTAATCCCATGACTTTTGGGGTAGTGAGTCTCTATGAAGCGGTCAGGGAGGGCTGATCTTTCCGGTGTTCGAATAAATTTTGGTTACAGATAATTTTTGGGTTGTCAAAAGACAGCGGGGAATCCTTACTCGCGCCCCGCACGCTAGGCGTTGTGAGGCCCGATAGCTCAGTTGGTAGAGCAGCGGATTGAAAATTCGCGTGTCGCTGGTTCGAATCCGGCTCGGGCCACCATTCTTCGCTTCCGTTCCGGAAGCTACGAATGGCAGGTCGTATGATTAGTTGAAGGAAGCGAAGAACGCCCTCTTTGAGACCCGTTGGTGAGAAGTAAGTCGCTATTGCCCAAGAGTGTGAGAGGCTTAGTTATGTCCGGAATTAGATCCTGGCTAACCAAGATCCAATCCTATGAAAAAATTACTACTGCTGGCGGTGTGTTCGATGTCCTTTATTGCTGCCTTTTCTTCGTGTAAGAAAAAAGGACCCGCTGAAAAAGCAGGCGGAAAAGTGGACGATGCGATTGAAAATGTGAAAGACGCAGTGAATCCCAAGGGGCCTGTTGAAAAAACAGGTGAAAAAATTGATGACGCTCTGGGTGAGTGATCCGCTCGGTTGTAAATAGGCGGCTGATGAAATCATGTATTTCGTTTGATCGAGCTTTTTATAACAGGGAGGGAAGAGCAGTGGGAGGGGAGGAGAAATAAGAAGCCCGAGGCTTACAGTCTATGTTTTTTCACTCTGCTTTATTCATCCTTCACTCTTCCTTCCTCAGCGCTTCGTCAATTTCGGCGCCGAGGAGGATGAGGAAGGCTGTGATGTAGAGCCAAAGCATGAGGATCACGATAGCCCCCAAAGTGCTGTAGGTGCTGAGGTAGAATTTAAAGTTTTCAACGTAATAGGAAAACGCAGCAGAGGCGATCAACCAAGCCAAGGTAACTACAACCGCGCCCGGACTGATCCATTTCCATGTGGTTTCATGACTAGTGGGACCAAAGCGATAGATTAGGGCGAGAAGAAACATGATGATGGCGAGAAGGAATGGCCATCGCAGTAGTGTGAAAAATTTCAGAGCGTATTCATCGCCGGGGAGCATATGGACGAACACAGGGATGATCGCGATGAGGAAGATCGCACATGAAATAACGGCTAGTAGTAATACTGTTAGAATAAGAGATGCGATTTGTAGGCTGAAAAAATTACGTTTCTCGGATTGTCTAAAGACGATGTTTAACCCTTGGATTAAGCCGCTCATGGCGTATGACCCCGCCCAAATGGCGAAGAGTAGTCCGATGATAGTTCCCAGTCCGGCAGTCTTGTCATCTCCTGCAATCATTCGAACTTGAGAGAGTAACATTTGGTTAACTTCGTTCGGAAGGATGTCGGATTCTCCCTGTAGTTGGCGTTGGATCTCCATGGGATCTGAGAGCCAACTATAAATTGAAAAGAGCGCGGCAAGGCTCGGGAAGATGCCGAGCATCAGGAAAAACGCCACCCCAGCTGCGACGATGGGAAGGTGGTCGTGATCAATCGCTTTACCGACTTTGATAAGAAAATCGAGCCAGCGCCGCCATCTTGGAGGCTTAAGCGCAGGTATTGAGGGTTGATCCATGGGCTAACTGAGGTTTTACCACGGCAGTTGGAAAGCCCCTATCTTTTTATTGAGGGAGATATCGGAGGAATATGAGTCCCTCCATCTACGCTCCGCTTCGATTGCCGCCACGTAAAAATTAACGGAACACCAAGCCTTCGATGTTAGAGAGAAGCTTCAGAATATTTTGATGCGCGGTGTCCACTTCGTTTGCTTTCAAAGTGCGAACTGCATCGCGATAAAGAAAGCGGTAAGCGATGGATTTACGATCTTCTGCGATCTTCTGTCCGGATGGATCCGTGAAGAGGTCGAAGCATTCGTAGGAGATAAGAAGGGGTTCTTTGGCTTTCTCGAGAATTGCCTCGATTTGAGCGTTTGGAGTGGCGATGGAAAGTTCCATCGCGGCATCGCGGGTTGAGCCAGGGAATTGTGGGAGATCTTCCACCTGTGATTTTACCGAAACGATTTTACGAAGTTTACCGAGATCGAGTTCTGCGACGAAGACGGGTGATATGAAATCGAGGTCGCGCTCACGCTTGAGGGAGAGACGTGCGAAGACGCCTATGGTTTGATCTCCAGCTTTGATCTCAGCTCCGAGGGCGAAGTTTTCACAGTCTTTGGGTTTAAGTGAAATCGTTTGGTTGGGAAGTAGAGCGGAGAGGATAGCTTTTGCATCGTAGAGATCCGCAGCACGGTCTTTAGCGGTCCATGAAGATGGTTGTGAGTTTCCAGTGACGAGGATCGCAAGGCTGTCGCTTTCTTGATCGAGGGCTTTTCCACCACCCGCGTTACGGAAGACGCGACCCATCTCGAATAGGCGAATCGATTTCGCTTGTTGGCGAGCATTGCGTTCAGCGGATGCAACGAGGCCGGGAACGATGGATGGGCGCATGATTGCGTGATCCTCACTGAGCGGAGACTTAACGCGAATGAAATCACCATCTTGCATCGGGCGGAGAGGCAAGATACAGGCAAGCTGGCTTTCGGAAATCAGTTTGATCGTCTGGCACTCGTATAAGCCAAGTGCAGCGAGACGACGGCGCAGGATCATGTCAGCATCGTATGCGGCATCGACTTCACTGGTTGGAACGAGCGTCGCGCGGAAACGTGATGGAATATTTACAAGGCCGTGCACGCGGGTAATTTCCTCAGCAAGATCGATATGACGGGTGAGGTCTTGGCGGAACGATGGGATGATCCATTTACCATCGGCTTGTTTGCTTAGGCCGAGACGAGTGAGAATTTCTTCTGCCGCCTCGGTAGTGATGGAATTGCCGAGTAGGTGATGGAGTTGATTGAGATCTAGGGAGACTGGAGATGGCGGGAGTGGGGGAGTGCCTGCCGCCTGTGTTGGGGATGGCGATGCTTCGATCAGTTCAATTGCGATCGCAGCAGCGGGGATTACGCCTTGTGGATCGACTCCGCGTTCGAAGCGATAGGAAGA
Organism: uncultured Luteolibacter sp.; assembly: GCA_963925255.1. GTDB lineage: Bacteria > Verrucomicrobiota > Verrucomicrobiia > Verrucomicrobiales > Akkermansiaceae > Luteolibacter. Next base: position 2,571 of record CAWUUP010000078.1, on the reverse strand, counting down.
ATCCGATGAGAGGGCGGTGCGGCGTGAGGTGCGGCGGATGCCGGATGGAGCGAAGTAAGCGGCTTCGAGGATAATGGAGGTGGTGGATTCGGTAACGCCGCTATCCAAACCGCCCATTACGCCGGCGAGGGCAAGGGCGGTGCCAGATTCGTCTGAGATGAGGAGGTCATCGGGGGTGAGGGTGTGGACAGATTCGTCAAGAGCAGTGAACTGTACGCCGTCTTTCGCTTGGCGGATGACGATGGCTCCGTTGACTTTTGCTGCATCGAAGGCATGCAGGGGTTGTCCGGTTTCGTGGAGAACGTAGTTCGTGATATCAACGATGTTGTTGATCGGGCGAAGGCCGATGGAGGTGAGGCGTTGTTTGAGCCAATCGGGACTTTCGGTGACGGAGATGTGGTCGATTCGGGTTGCTGCGTAGAACGGGCAGGCGGTGGTGGCTTCGAGTTTGATGAAATCGCTGGAAGCCGGAATAGAAGAAGCGGGCGAGACGCTCGCGCTCCCTTTGATGAGAGGAGTTTTCAGCAAGGTCGCAAGCTCGCGAGCCATGCCTGCGTGAGAGAGAAGATCGGGACGGTTTGGGGTGACCTCGAGTTCTAATAGCGTATCGGAATCGAAGAGAGTTTTGACGGGCACTCCGATTGGAGCATCTTCAGGGAGGATGAGCAGACCGTCTTCGCCTTTGGGAAGGCCGATTTCTTCAGCGGCTGCGAGCATGCCTTTGGATTCAACTCCGCGCATTTTGGTTTCACCGATGGTGAAGGCGCCAAGGTTAGCACCGGGAAGACAGCAAGGAACTTTGTCTCCAACTTTGTAGTTTTTAGCGCCGCAGACGATTTGGCGAAGTTGACCTTCACCGGCATCGACTTGGGTGACCTTGAGTTTGTCAGCATCTGGGTGCTGAACGGCTTCCTTAATCTGGGCGACTACGATTTTATCCGAGGCGATGCCTTTGGTGATGATGTCTTCAACTTCGACTCCAGCAAAGGTGAAGAGGTCGGAAATCTCATCGATGGATTTTCCGGAAAGATCGAGGTGGGTTGAGAGCCAGTTGAGTGAGATGTTCATGAAAGTTGAAGGAGTTTGAACCGCCAAGTTCGCTAAGTTCGCCAAGTTTATTTATTTGATTCCTGAAATTTATTGGCGATGCGTTAGATGCTACTTTTGAAATAGGTGGTGTTGAAGTTGATGAGAAATCCTAAAGTTTTTATGGATAGTTTCAGATAGGTCATCAGTTGAGCTTGGTGGATAGGAATGATTTTCTCGACAGCTTTGAGTTCTATGACGATGGAGTCTTCCACGAGGAGATCCATGCGATAACCCACATCGATTTTGATGTTGTCGTAAAATAAAGGCTGTTCTTTCTGTCTTTCGATGATCAGTCCGCGTTTTGTGAGTTCATGAGCCAAACATGCTTCGTATGCACTTTCAAGGAGACCTGGGCCGAGTTCTTGATGCACTTTGTATGCAGCATCAACAATCACAGCGTCGATTTCATCTATGGATTTCATAATTTAATAAGTTTGGCGAACTTAGCGAACTTGGCGGTGAAATTTTGTTAGATTAGATTACGCGAATTGTTTTAAGAAGCGGGTGTCGTTTTCGATGAGGAGGCGGATGTCTTTAATGCCCCAGCGGATCATGGCGAGGCGATCCAAGCCCATGCCGAAAGCAAAGCCGGTAACTTTTTCGGGATTGAGGGCGTTGTCTTTACGGGTGGCGTTGATGGATTCAAAAACTGCGGGGTCGACCATGCCGCAGCCTGCGACTTCGATCCAACGAGGTGCTTGGCCTTTGATCTGCAGTTTCACATCGATCTCAAAAGATGGCTCTGTGAAGGGAAAGAAGTGCGGGCGGAAGCGAACTTCGGTGGTGGTTCCGAACATTTCACGGAAGAAATATTCCAGCGTGCCTTTGAGGTCGGGGAGGGTGACATCGGTATCGACGAAGAGGCCTTCGAGTTGGTTGAAAACTGAGAGGTGAGTGGCGTCGATTTCGTCACGGCGGTAGGCTGAGCCGGGAGCGATGATACGGATCGGCGGAGTGGCGGATTCCATCGTGCGGATCTGAACGCTTGAGGTATGGGTGCGGAGGAGTTTTCCGGAGTTGAAATAGAACGTGTCTTTTTCGTTACGAGCGGGGTGATCGGCGGGGGTGTTGAGCGCATCGAAGCAATGGTATTCATCTTCGATTTCCGGGCCATCGGCGAGAGCGAAGCCCATGCGGCGGAGAATTTGGATCGCTTCATCACGAATGAGAGTGAGCGGATGAAGTGCGCCAGTTGGGAGTGAACGAGCTGGTAGGGTGAGGTCGATACCCGAAAGCGCTGCGGCATCGGCCACGGCTTGTAGAGTATTTTGTTTTTCATCAAGGGCAGCGGTGATCGCGGTGCGGGCAGCGTTGAGGGATTGGCCGAAGCTTGATTTTTCTTCGTTCGGGATGTCTTTGATGAGAGCTCCCGCGAGCGTAAGGGTTCCTTTTTTTCCCAGAACTGCAACGCGGGCATCATCGAGCGAGCGAGCGTCGTCGGCGTCTGCGATCAATTCGAGGGCGGAAGATTGGATGGATGCG
>CAWUUP010000077.1:0-3941 GCA_963925255.1 uncultured Luteolibacter sp. | reverse complement strand
ACAAAGCCAAAAAAAAATCCAAAAATCCAACGTCCAAGAAGCGGCGGTTTAAAACTATTTTTTTGGTTACTTCGATTTGGATTTTAGTTTTGTTAGGAGTCATCGCTCTTCATTATTTTCTATCAAGCGATCCTCCCAAGTCACAAAATTTAGAACTGTCGGATCTCAATAGAAGTATCAAGGCAAGTGATAGGATTAAAATTTTGAATCAGGTTTTGCCGGAATGCGATCAGGTAATCCGCGGATTTCTATCAGCTCCAACCAATGAGGAATATAGCGACTATGTTCATAGGTCTATGGAGATGCAGCCCATCATGGAGGCTTATTATAGAGATCATCCATTATATCAGGTTAATGTAGCCTCACTGCAAAGAATACAGCAGCAATGGATGCATATAGGCGATGAGTGGATGGTTTTAACTCATTGGATGGATGCGGTCGGCGAGAATGATTTTGATGCGGTTTTCCGAAAAGGACCTGATGGATGGAGGCTGGATTGGCCTCATTTTAGTCGATACAGCGAAGCATCATGGCAATCGTTTCTCGCAGGTGCGGGGAAATCACATCAGACGGAATTTCGATTGCTAGTAAGGCAGTTTAAAGATGAGAAATCTACAAGACCGAGTGATCAACGCATGTTGATTGTATTAGCTGAGCCTAAGTGGGGTAAGCCGAAACATGCTATTTTAGAATCGCCCGTAATTTCGATCGATTTGATGAGTGATGAAGGGCGGTTGTTGTCCGCGGCCTTTGAGCGTAGAGAGAAAAACCAAAAGGTAGGGGAGGGTGAACTTGATCGGCTTGACCCAGAGGGCTTCGTGAGAGTGCGTGTGAAAGTCACACGCAATGAGCTCGGTGGTGAATTCCGGTTGACTATTAATGAACTCAAAGTTTGCCATTGGTTGGATTCAGATCACTCTGGTTTTGAATAATAATTAGTAACATGAGTCACCATAGTAGCTTAAGCTAGAGGGTACACTAGACCGGCTTCACGGATAAAGAATTCTGGGTTGAGGGATCTCCCAACTATTTCACCAGCACGCCTCAGGATAGAGAGTCATATAACCGCTCTAGAAGCCGGCGGGAGGCGCGGCTATCCACTAGGATATGCCTTTATGCTTCCTGACGATCTGCGCGCAACGATGCGGAACGTGCGAGTTTCACGAGAAGTTTTTTGAGGAAAGGGAGGGAGATAAAATAAAGGAGTGGGATGAGAAAAATCGCGCTGATCGCCCAAGCTTCTATGCCGTAGAGGGCAGCCATTCCAAAGTCGCGAAAGAACTTTGCTGGGTCGTCTTTGAATTGGGTGACGAGTTGGGGGATGGAAAATTTAATGAGAGGAACACCATTTAGTATTTGTCCGAGTCGAATATAGACAAGGATCATCGCCAGATGAATTGGATAGGTCAGGGCTTTGAATAGATGGAGGATAGCTTGGTTGAGTTTGAGGAAATAACCCGCAATCAAGCATACGACTGAGGTTGAACCCATGATGGGAAAAATTCCTAAGGTCATACCAAGAGCGATTGCCCAAGCTATTTTTTCGGGAGCAATTCCTTGCTTGAGCTGATTTACGATGGGGGTGATGAACCAGCGGTAAAAGCGACTGTCTTGGTTTAGGGCCATGGATGATCTTACATTCGAGATTTAAGAAACCAGAGAATAGAAACAGAGGTTGGAGTTACTCTGAGCAGTTCGTCATCTTAATCGGTGTTTAAAACTTACAGGTTAAATTTTTAAATTATTCGGCCGGGTGTAGACAGCTTGAACCACCGAGATGTTTCTAGTGGAGAAACCAGCTTCGCAGTATTTGAGATAGTAGTTCCAAGTTCTTATGAAGGGAGTGTCGAAGCCAAGTGGGCGGATTTGATCGAGTTTAGCGTTAAAGGTTTCATGCCAAGTGCTGAGGGTGCGGGCGTAGTCGAGCCCGAGGTCTTCCAAATGGTGGAGGAAGAGGTTGCTGGTTTTGTTGATGACTTCGTTGACGCGTCCGACGGAAAGAAGAAGTGATCCGGGGAAGATGACTTTCTGAATCCAATCGACGCCTTTTGTTAGAGATTTGTAACGGCAATCAGGAACGGTGATGTATTGCACGGCGAGCAGGCCCTGAGGCGCGAGGACTTCGTGGCACTTTGCAAAAAAGGATTCGTGGAATTTATGGCCGACGGCTTCTAGCATTTCGATGGAGGCTATCTTGTCGAATGTTCCGGTGATGAGGCGGTAGTCCTGGATGCGGATTTCCACGAGGTGAGAGAGTCCGGCTTTTTCGATACGGGCGCGGGCGTAAGCGGCCTGAGCTTGGGAGATGGTGACGGCGGTGACTTTGCAGCCATATTTTTCCGCAGCATGATGAGAGAAGCCGCCCCAGCCGCAACCAATTTCGAGTATGTGATCGGTGGGTTTGAGTTTGAGTTTGCGGCAGAGCGCGTCGTATTTCTCGGTTTGAGCTTGGGCGAGTGTCTTGGTTTCTGGAGTGAAACGTGCGGATGAGTAGGTCATCGTTTCATCAAGCCAGAGTGAGTAGAATTCGTTTCCGAGATCGTAGTGTTCTGAAATGTTGCGACGTGAAGTCTCAATGGTGTTGGAGCGTTTGAGATGACGGAACCAATTGATGATTTTGAGAAAATTAACACCTGGGAGGCTTGAGGAGTCGGTGTCATCGCCTTGGAGGTAATTCATGTTCAGAGCGAACCATGAAATGACGGCTGCGATATCAGGTGTGTCCCAGATGCCATCGGTGTAGGCTTCGCCCATGCCGATATTGCCGTAGAACATGCATCGTTTGAAAAATTCTTGGGGATCGTTGAGGATAATGTGAGCGGTGATGGGTGCGCCGGCTTTACCGAAGTGGAGGTTGTTGCCATCCGGGTAGGTGAGAGAAATTCCGCCTTGGGTGAATTTGCGGAACAGGGAGAGGACGATGCGTTCGGAGAATGATGAAGCTGGCAATGCGGTAAAGGGTTGGACCGCCGAGGCACCAACTTCGCCAAGGTTTGAATGTGTATGTGATGAGTTCATGGGTTGGGCGTTTTAGGCAGGGGGTGAGGGACTGCAACTCCCTCCGACGGACTGGAACTGCAAATTCCAGCCACATTTGGTATTGGTGTGGATTTAGCGAAGTGGGGAATTTTTTTTAAGAAGAGTCGGAGGGCGTGGAGGTGGATGCGGAAGATGATGGAGAGTGAGAGGAGAGGGTATTTCACGGCAAGCCATGCGAGGCGGGTAGCGGTGAGTTTCTGTTGCTCGCCACGGATGGAGGAGAGGAGGGTTGGAGTTGCTTCGGTAAGGTTATCAATGTGAACGGTCCAGCTTTCTAAGGGTTGGCCGATGCGAAAGTGGAAGATGTCGTTGGGATCTGAGAATGGAGATACGTAGAAGTTTTTTGCGACGGTATGATCGAACGTTCCTTTTGCATCGGGTGCACCAAGTGGGAAGAGCTTTATCTCTCGATAGGTATTGGTGACTTCTACGATGGCGGTGATTGGTTCTCCATTGCTACGGTAGATGTAGTAGAAAGATACAGGATTGAATGAGTAACCGAGAACGCGTGGAAAAGTATACAGTATGATTTTAGAATCGGCCGGAATCTCCGTGCATTTTTCTGCAAGCCATGCGGTGAGATTTTCTCTAATTGATTTGGTTGCGTCTGTGTTGATGTGGTCTCGGTTGTCGATGGAGAAGAGGTTGAAGCGATTTTTGGAAAGCAGAGGAACTTTAGGAAAGTCGTTGAGATCGATGGCGAGCATGAACACGCGGTATTTGAAGGCGTGTTTTTTTGGGGAAATCCGGGCGTGAGAGATTTCACATTCGTAGATGGAATTTCTGTCGATCATGCTGAGATTTATGCTCGCCACGGATCTTGGTTGAGGATTTGTTCACAGAGTCTGTGGGCAGACCAGATGCCGTCTTCGTGGAAGCCGAAACGTTGCCATGCTCCGCAG
>CAWUUP010000076.1:0-7120 GCA_963925255.1 uncultured Luteolibacter sp. | reverse complement strand
TCAGTCCAGATGGTTTTAAAATCTGGCAACGTAGCGTCAGGATTGTAGCCAATGAAAGAGATGTAGTTAATCAGTGCATCGAACCAAACGTAGGTGACAAATTCGGCATCAAAGGGAAGTTCGATACCCCAAGTGAGGCGTTCTTTGGGGCGTGAAATGCAGAGATCGGATCCGGTGTTTTTCTCAAGCGCATTGATCAACTCAGATTTACGGAAACTCGGTAAAATTGTGTCGTCAGATTTCTCTAAAAACTCGCGTAGCCACGGCGTGTGATCGGAGAGTTTGAAGTAGTAGTTCTCTTCTTCAATTTCTGTGACCTCACCCCATTCCGCGCCGAAGTTTCCGGATTCATCACGATCACGATCGGTTAGGAACTGTTCTTGCCGGACGGAGTAGAAACCTTTGTATGTTTTTTTGTAGATCTGCCCTTGTGCATAGAGATCTGAAAGGATGGCTTGTACGCAACGAATGTGGCGGGGGTCTGTGGTCTCTGCCCAACCATCGTAATCGACTCCGATTTTTTTCCACAATGCGCTGAATCTAGATGTGACTGTTTTGACGTATTCTTCCGGGGAGACGCCTTCTTTCTCTGCGGTCTGTTGAACTTTTTGTCCGTGCTGATCCACTCCTGTTAGAAAATACGTATCCACTCCAGTAAGGCGGTGATAGCGAGTAATTACATCGGCTAAAACTTTTTCATAAGCGTGTCCGATATGCGGGGAGCCGTTGGTGTAATCGATGGCGGTGGTGATGAAGAACATGCTGAAGTTTGCTAGTTGGAAGTTTTCAATTTTTAGGTGGAGACTCGCGGACAATTTTTCCTCCCATGGAGAGGATGCGGGAGTTGGCCTTAGCGGCTTCTGCGTTGGGGATGTCGCCAAGGCGTACGTAGATTTGAGAGAGGGCAGTCCAAGCGAGAAGGTCGTTGGGCTCGAGGGTGGTGGCTTGGAGGGATGCGCCGAGAGCTTCTTTGAGTAGGTCAGTTTTGAGCAGAACCATAGAGAGTGCGTGCCAGGCATCGAAGTGATTGGGATCTAGCTCGACGCACTTGCGGTAGAGGGCGGTTGCATGTTCGAGTTCCCCAATGGCGAGGTGGCCGCTGGCATCGTCTAACAAAAATTGGATGGCTTCGCTCAAAATTTTAGGTTTTAGATTACAACCCGCAAGGATGAGTGACCGCATAGCGCCAGGCAACTCACTTACGGTTGAGGCGCTGGATGTCGGACGCTTCCGTCTTGTCACTGAGCCATGTTACAAACGCGTTGATTCGGTTGCTTTCGATCGCGCGGTTGAGTTGTGAGGTGATTAATTCTTCGGTATTGGCGTCTTTTACAAACTCGCGTTTTTCGACGAGGATAAAATAGGCGCGTTCGGATTCGATTTCAGGTTTCGCAAGGGTGCCTGGGGTTGTGTATCTAGCGGTTTGGAAAAGACCTATAGGTGTTTTTTTAGGATCTAGCTCGGTGCTCTGCGTGACTTGAGAGAGGCTTATGATTTCAGATTCAATACCTGCGGCTTTAGCTGCGTCTTCAAAGGATTTTCCATCCGCGAGAGCCGCTTTAATTTTCTCATCGGCCTCAGCTGCGGCTTTTGCAAATGCAGCGGTGGCTTGGTTGGCAGACAATTGGGCACGAGCCTCTTCTTTGGCTTCATCGAAAGTTTTCATGCGGCTTGCTTCCGTTGCGTCAACGTGGGCGACGAGCCAGTCATTTTCTCCGATGGAGCGGTCAATGATTTTAGAGGCAGGATCCGAGGTGATAGTCATGCGGAATATTACATCAGCTGCCGTGTCTTGCTTATTGGATCCGCGGATTTCGGCCTGGAGCTCAGCAGGAGCCTCGCTCTGTTTGATGAGCTCGGTGGTTTGGAGTTTGAAACCGTCTTCTATAGCGACTTTTTTGAAATCTAGATTTTCCTGAGTTTCGAGCTTGTAGAGGAAATCATCCACTTTCTTGCCGATCTCGAGTCTTGCGAGTCTTTTTGCTTCTGCGATAGCTGCAACGCGGTCGGCTACTTTTTTGCCGTGTTCTTCTTTAGCGGCTTCATCGGCATCAGCTGCGAGAGGAGCGATTTCTGCAGGCTCTGCTGCTAAGGTTGGTTTGGCGAGGAGGTAGGTGAACTGGCGCTTTTCATCGGTCTTGAACGCATCTCGTACGGTCTCCCAATACGTTTTGACTTCATCATCCGCGGGAGTAATGGCCGCTTTGATTGGAGCGATTTCGATGTGGGCAATTTTTGCATCGATGCGTTGACCATCGATAGCGACTTGTTTAGCGATGATGGCACGATCCGTAGTGAGTCCGGAGCCAAGGATTTCCTTGAGTTTGCGGTGGACGAGCATATCGGAAGCGAGCTCGCGGATATCAGCTTCGACTAGGCCGAGGCGGCCGAGACCACGTTCGATGAACATGCGGTATTTCTCTTGAGAAAAAGCTCCGTCTTGGCTGGTGAAGGCGCGGAATTTACGAATCATGCTATCGATTTCATCCACGCTAGGATAAATTCCGAATTCTTCCTGCGCGGAGCGAAGCAACATACGGTTGATGAAAAAGGTTTCTTTAGCATCACCTTGGTCGTTTCCAGCAAGCATGGTGAGAAAGCCGTAGACTTCGAAATCACCCGCTTGGAAAAGAGCTACAGTGAGGTCGTAGGCGGAAGAACCATGTTTGAGCAGGTCACTATCTGTGTAGGTGCGCTCGGCAATTTTCAGAACCGGAATCCCACCGCGTGATTTATTCATCTTGTTCGTATCCATCAGAACGAATCCGACAATAACGAGAACGAAGAGAACGATGATAAGAACGGTGTATTTACGTAGATTTTCGCTCATGGCGCGATGGATGGGCAGGAGAGTTAAACGGTAAAATCAGAAGTTTAAACTCTAAACTTCAATGAAAGTCATCATCCAAAAGCTGGGCTGGTTGGAAGAGGCTTGCCGAATAGCAGGTTTATGGGTTGTTTGGGGCATGAATTTGCGTTGGTTGAATGCGTTGCTTTGGGGGAATTCGGTCGCTCTGGCTTGGATGTGGGGCTTGGGGCTGTTTTTCAGTGTCCAGATTTCTTTTATGTTCGGAATGCGCGGGCTGTTTATGTTTGCGGTGCCGAACGCGATTGGCCTGATACTTTTTGGCTGGCTAACCCATATAGTGGCCAAAAAACACCAAGGCGGACATGAGTCATTGGCGTTGTTTTTCGATAAATTTGCCAAGCCCTTCCGGCTGATTTTCTACATTTATCAGATCGTGGCCTTGTCACTGACGGTTTTTGCGTTGGTGAAATATTTGTTCGTGCCGTTGTTGGCGACGTTTGACGGGTTTACTGGGAATGCGGTGGTTGCGTTGGCTGTGGCGATGGCAGTTTTTGTGCTGTTGGCGGTCGGGTGCTTGTTTGGAGAAGAATTTGGAATTCGGAAAATCAAGGCTGGGCATGCGTTGCTGGGTGTTTTGCTTTTGGCCTGCGTTATCACGGTGTTGTTCTCACTCAGCCCTCTGGATATTGGCGATGGGGTGTTGGGACTTGGAGCGCATTATGGGTATAAGGAAAATCGTTTCTGGGGTTTGGCTGTGCCGTTGGTGGTCGGCTTACTGGTCGGGCCGTGGCTGGATTTGCAACATTGGCAGCGCGCGATTCAGATACATCGTGAAAACACCTCGATCCGCCTGAGCTATGTTTTTGGCGGGTTGATTTTCTTCTGCCTGCTGATGTTCCACGGTTTTTTAGCGATGTGGGTGATGGGTCATTCATCGCAGAGGATTGAACTGGCTGCCTCAAGCCTTGATGATCTTGTGTATGGCCATCATCTGGTGGTGGAGTATTTTTCCAAAGGATTTAGCGGAAACTCATGGGTTCCTACAGCTTACTTCGGGTTTCTCGTGATCTGTGTGCTGACGACTTTGGACAGCGGCTATGTTGCGCTCAAATGGTTTTTGGAAAAGAATGTGGAAAAGAGCGATAACATGTTGCTCTCGATTATTCCCAAGCAGATCGTTTGCTCGCCAATCCCGACGTTTGTGGTGGTGGCGATCATTACCTTGTTAGGATTTTTTGCGAAATTTGAGTTGGAGTATTTCATGGTGTTCTACGCATCGTTTTTCGTAGGTTACGCGGCCTTGGCGATTGCACGCTGTTTTGTTCCTAACAGCCAACAACCGCTTCCGCAGATCCGGATGTTTTCGATGGCGTGCTTATGCTTGGTGATTTTCGCCTTCGGTTACATGATTGATCAGAATGTGTTGATGTATATCGGTTCGCTGCTACCGCTCGCTTATGTGGTGTGGTTGGTGACCACCACGGATTTGCTCCGTCTCGTGACGGAAAAGGCGGATCAAGTGATGCATGCAGCAGCAGAGCTTCCAGCGATCAGAGCGCTTTCAAAACAAGAGCCGGCTGCGGCGGCCTCGGAGGTCACTGCTCCAGCCGCTGGAGGCGACCACAATCTAGCTGGTCACTTTGAGGGCAAATGGTTCGTCTATTCCATGATAGCTACGTATCAGGACACCAACTCCGTTGGTAACGTCTATTTCGGAATGTATCCTCTGTATGTCGGGAAAACTCGTGAGTTGTTCTTCAATGCAGCGATGCCGAACTTCGATTTAAAGACCACCAAGTTTTATATCCTAACGCGCTCTTTCGAACATAAGTTTGTACGTGAAACTCGCGAATTCGATACGATTACGGTGAAGATCAAAGTTGCCGAAGCGAATCGGAAATTCTGCACACTAGAGCACCAGATCTTCGGCGCGGAAGGTCAGTTGTTAGGCAAAGGGAAGCAGAGCTTGTTGTTTGTCTCTTCGAAGGATTACGGGCTGTTAGACATTCCGTCGGAAGTTTATACAGCGTTCATGAAGTATCTCTAATGGATAGCCGTGCCCGTGGCGGCGGATTGCATCCGCCATGCTCACGCCAAATCCATCACCAAGACTCTAGCCCAAATATCTTTATGCCCGCCAGAGAAGGCGTCATGAACGGGATCGGCTTTTTGATATTTCTCGTGGGCCGCCATTGTATCGAACTGGAGAGAGATTCCGTAATCCCATGAATGATCTGTGACAGGGCGATGCTCAGTGGCGGCGGGCTTACCCCAATGAGCTTTGGATATATTAGGCGATTTGACCAATTCCGTAAGCGCGGCTTCCATGCGTGCATGACCTGCTTCAGTTTTGAATTCGTCTATGAGCCAGAAGTAAACGTGATGTTCCATGCCAAGAGATTTGTAAATCCAAGGAGGAGTGGCAAGTGACTAAATTTTATCGCCGCGCAGTTCGAAAACTTTTTTCACAGTAGCCTCAATCAGGTTGTTCGGGCAGGAAGCGCCGGCGGTGAGGCCAACGGTGATGCGATCTTTCCCGGCAAACACATCCGCATAGTTCGAGGTGGTTTCTTTTTCGTTATGAAGATCGTAGTGAACGATTTCCTCTAGTGATTTGATCTGCGAAGCATCTCGGATGAAGAACGTAGGAAGTTCTTTCTCGCCAATTTCAACCAGATGAGCGGTGTTAGAAGAATTGTATCCGCCAACGACTAGGAGCAAATCCATTTTTGTTTTCAGCATCTCGAACAAAGCGTCCTGACGCTCCTGAGTCGCCCCACAAATCGTATCAAATACGGAAAAATTCTCAGTAGTGCCATCGCGATCTGCAACCGCTTTAGAGAGGCGATTTTGAATTTCCAGCGTCTCGCTTTTCAGCATCGTCGTCTGGTTGGCGACACCGATTTTCATTAGGTCGCGATCTGGGTTGAAGCCTTCAGAATAAGATCCGTGAAAACGTGCGAAAAATGCCTCTTTCTCGCCGCCTTTACGGATATAGTCGCAGAGAAAATCGGCATCTGCGAGTGTCAGGATGACAAGGTAATGACCCTTTCCCAGCTCACCAAGTGCGCGCGAGGAAGTGGCACGTGTTTCTTCATGATCCGCTTTTCCGTGAATGATGGAAGCGATACCGTCCTTAGCGTAACCCCGCACCCGTCGCCAGACTTTCATCACATCGCCGCATGTGGTGTCGACTGTGTAACAGCCACGCTCTTCAAGCTTGTCCATGAAATGAGTCGGTGCGCCGAAGGCTGGCACGATGACGACATCGTCTTCTGTTAGATCATCGTAAGACGCATCAATTTCACGCCATGGAAGAGAAACGATATCCATCTCGCGTAGTTGGCGATTTACCTCTGGGTTGTGGATGATTTCTCCGATTAGGAAAATTCGGTTTTCTGGGAAGACTTTGCGGGAGGCATAAGCGAGATCGATCGCGCGTTCGACGCCGTAACAGAAACCAAAATCTTGAGCGAGCAAGAGTGTGGTATTTCCTATAATGAGTTTTCCGCCTTGGTCTTTAATTTTTTCCACCAAGGAGGATTGGTAATGCACCGCAACCTCGGCAGTGACGAGTTCCATCACGTCTGGGCGGCGGACATTGACTCGAGGTCTTTTGCTATTGGGTTCGGACATGGCGACAGTAAATAATACGGATGACCTTATGGTGCTTATTGTTTCAATGAAGCTAAGAAAGCAACGAGATCACGAATTTCGGATTTGCTCAAGATGAGGCCCATCGGCGGCATACTGGACATAGAAGGAGGAAGAGTTTCGATATCGGATTTTTTACAAACTCTGTCCTCTTTCGTATCGATATTTCTCACAACAACTTCATTGTCGTCTTGTTTCATCAACATTCCAGCAACAATGGATCCATCTTTCATGGTAACCGCGATGGCTGAGTAGCCTGGAGTGAGTTTCGCGCTGGGATTAACGATGGATTCCAAGATGTAATTTGAATCTTGGCGGTTACCTATCCCTAAAAGGTTGGGAGCGGCGTCGCCTCCGCGGTCACCTACTTTGTGGCATTGAACGCAGTTTGCTTTGCCACTTTTGTAGAAGATATTCCGGCCGTTATCTGCGTTGCCGCCTTCAAGTGAGACTTGAAAAGCGGCAAGCGAATCGTCTTTGGAAAGGCCTGCTTCGTATGCAGCGAGAGCCTGTTCCAGTTCAGCTCCACCACGTTTTTTGGATGCTTCAATGATATCGAGTCGGATGGAGATGAGTTGTCTATCGATGTCTTTCATCAGTGGCAACAGGTTGCCTGCTGCCTCAGGATGATTGAGTGTTCCAAGCAGGGCAATGGCG
>CAWUUP010000075.1:0-18457 GCA_963925255.1 uncultured Luteolibacter sp. | reverse complement strand
CATTTTTGATCATCAGATGATCAAAAATGTTCAATTTATACAACTACACGTGCCGAGACACGTAATAGTGAATGTAAAAACCACTCTACGCCGTTGCTCCGATTGCTCCGGGAAGTGGACCATTGTCTTCCGATTTTTCTTCCTGAGATTTTTTTGGAGCAGTCGTTTTTGAAATCTCTTCGGGAATCGGAGGTGGCTTAGGCGCAGTTGGAGGATTCTTCATTTCACCGTGGTCGATGATGTCCTGCAAATGCGAGCCATCGAGTGTTTCATACTCAAGCAGAGCTAGGGCGATTTTTTCAATGGTATCGCGATTTTCCGAGAGGATTCGCTTAGCTTCATTGAAAGCATCATCGATGAATTTTTTAATTTCTGTGTCGATGACCATTGCGGTCTCTTCGGAGTAATTGCGGCTCTTGTTCATATCGCGCGCAAGGAAAACAGGACTGGAACCCTCGCCATATTCGATCATTCCGAGTTTATCTGACATGCCCCACTCACAAACCATGTTTCTCGCGAGCGAGGTGGCTTGGCGAATATCGCCAGATGCGCCGTTGGAAATATCATCGGAATGGAAGCCTTCCGCGATCCGGCCACCCATGGTGACGATCAAGTTCGCAAGTGCTTCTTTTTTCTGAGTGGAGTATTGATCGCCATCTGGAAGAAACATCGTCGCGCCTAAGAAAGGACCACGTGGAATGATGGTGACTTTATGTAAAGGATGCGTATGCGGCAAAACCATGTTCAGGTAGGCGTGACCTGCCTCATGCCATGCGGTGCCGATTTTTTCTTTGTCGGACATGGCAAGTGAACGGCGTTCACGTCCCCAACGGACTTTATCGCGTGCCTCTTCCATCTCAGCAAGTGTCACTGCGCTCATGCCTTTTCTAGCAGCTAACAGAGCGGACTCATTGACCAAGTTTGCGAGCTCTGCACCAGAGAAACCTGGAGTGCCGCGAGCGATTGTTCCAAGCTCCACGCCGGCAGCGAGTTTGATTTTTTTAACGTGCACACGGAGAATTTCCTCACGTCCATTCACGTCTGGTAAAGAAACTGTAACTTGGCGATCGAAGCGACCCGGGCGAAGCAGCGCAGGATCGAGCACATCGGGGCGGTTGGTTGCAGCGATAATGATGACGCCTTCTTGGGTATCAAAGCCGTCCATTTCTACGAGGAGCTGATTGAGCGTTTGCTCACGCTCATCGTGTCCACCACCCATGCCGTGTCCGCGGTGACGACCTACAGCATCGATCTCATCGATGAAAATTAAACAAGGCGCATGTTTTTTGCCCTGCTCAAACATGTCACGAACGCGTGAAGCACCGACCCCGACAAACATTTCCACGAAGTCGGAACCGGAAATTGAGAAGAACGGGACATCGGCCTCACCTGCGATAGCACGTGCTAGCAAGGTTTTACCTGTTCCGGGAGAACCTACCATGAGCACTCCTTTAGGAATCGATCCGCCGAGTCTTTGGAATTTTTTTGGATCACGGAGGAAATCGACGATTTCGAAAAGTTCTTCTTTCGCTTCTTGGATGCCAGCGACGTCTTTGAACGTCACTTTGTTGCGATCCATCGTCAGCAAACGTGCTTTCGATTTACCGAATGACATCGCGCCTTTTCCAGCGGATTTCATTTGTTGGCGGAAGAGGAAGAACAACAAGAGGATGATCAACAAAAACGGCAAAAATGTGAACAGAGCGCGGCTCAGGTAATCTGATTCGCGTTCATACTTCGCTTTATCTTTAAGCAGACCACGCAACTCACCACCAAGGATCGTTGATGAAACGCTGACTTTGAAAGGCATGGCTGGAATCGCTTTTCCATCCTCAGAGGTTGGTTGGATCATGTTGGTGATCACTTCAAGTTTTCCAACAATATAAGCTGAGGAATTTCCCTCGGAAGTAACGACTTGTAACGGAATGACTGAGTCATCCGATTTTACCTCGTCCGATGCATAAGCCTTACGAAAATTAGCAAGAGAGAGAGAGACGATCGTAGTCCCATCCGTGAGTGGAGCGAGATTACTCATCTGTTCCATGCGGATGTTTTCTCCTAAAAGATCACGAATTTCCTCGCCTTGGAGATCTAAATTCACCGCGACTTTGAAATAGCTGTTCTCTATTTTTTCATCTCCTTCTTTGGGTTTGAGCGGAGCTGGATTGATCCAGCCCGTGATGGTGGCGTCATAAGCGGAGTCACTAGTGACCACTTGAAGAGGACGAGCAGGATCTTCGAGAATAACTAAGCCTTGATCGAGTTTTTGGCGAAACTCCGCATAGTTCAACGGGGCTGCCTTTTTATTCATCTGAGGGCCAAATAAGGCGGCGCCAAGAATCACGGCTGCAAGCCCAAATAGAGCGAGTCCACGCCAGTTGAACGGACTTCCATCACTCGGAGGGCGGTTGGCGTTATTCGGGGGAGGTGTGTTATTTTCAGGATCAGACATGGTGAGTATTCTACCGACTCGAAACAGTCGGAGTGAGGGAACTTAAACAAGATCGACGAAATGTCTAGGCGAGGATTTTGGGTTGTTTGAAGGCGCGATACAGGACTCCAAGCAATATCAATGCCGCTACCGGAGCTACGTAATGGATTATCACGTGATGATAATCTGGAAAAACGGCGGATTTTGTCGCCCCTAGGATCAAATGCGCCAAATAGGCACCGTAGAAGGTTAGGAAGAAAATCGCACCGAACCTGCCTATCTTGTAGCCGATGAAAAAGATCGGCAGCGCCGAGAGCGCGACAGCGATCATGACTGGGATATCGAAAGCTAAAGCCTCTTTTGATACGGCAATCCCGCTGGGCGAAACTATCGAGGATATTCCAAGCACGGTTACGATGTTAAAAATATTACTCCCCACCACATTACCGACGGCAATATCCCTCTCGCCCTTCAATGCCGCAACCACAGAGGTCGCCACTTCGGGCAGCGATGTACCCGCTGAAACAATAGTCAAACCAATGATCAGTTCTGAAATGCCGAAATGCCTCGCAATCTCGACCGCTCCGTCCACCAGCCATTTCGAACCGATGACTAGTCCCGTTATTCCAAGGACGATGAATCCAAGGTTTTTCAGCCACTCAGGTTTAGCCGCCTCTCTGCCATACTCTTGTTCGTATTCAGTCATTACTATGGCGTTGCTCTCTTTCTTCGACTGACGAATGAGAAACACCGTGTAACCAATCGCCAAGGCGAACAGCAGAATTCCATCCGCGCGGCTGATGATCATATCCCAGCAAAGCCCATATAATAAAAGTGAAACGCCGATCATTACTGGAACATCGAAGCGGATCAGCTGTTGGTTCACCACCAAAGGAATAATCAAAGCCGATATTCCGAGGATGAATAAAACGTTGAAAATATTACTACCCACCACATTTCCAACTGCCAGATCTGACTGTTCCTTGAAAGCCGACATCACTGAAACCGCAAGCTCCGGTGCACTGGTTCCGAACGCCACCACCGTCAAACCCACCACCAAGGGAGAAATCCCCACAGCTGCTGCGATTTTTGAGGCTCCTTTCACCAGCCAGTCTGCGGAAAATACCAGTAATACAAGCCCCAAAATAAGTAGAACGATTGTCAATAATGTCATG
Source organism: uncultured Luteolibacter sp. (assembly GCA_963925255.1). Taxonomy (GTDB): domain Bacteria; phylum Verrucomicrobiota; class Verrucomicrobiia; order Verrucomicrobiales; family Akkermansiaceae; genus Luteolibacter. The sequence goes on along the minus strand of CAWUUP010000075.1, from coordinate 14,851 downwards.
TCGGCGCTTACATTTCACAGATTCGGGATTTCGTCCAATGAGAAGATGAGACTTTCGCTCACAGATATCGCAGCATCCTCTCCGAATCATTGACTTTACGCTCCATCAATGCTTCAAAAGCCGCCACATGTCCGACCGTAAGACTTTAGAAGAACGCCACCAGATGACCGACCTCGAGCGCGTGCGCCACTCCGCTGCGCACGTGATGGCCACAGCCATTCTCCGGATCTGGCCTGATGCCCAGTTCGCTTACGGCCCCCCGATCGAAAATGGTTTCTATTACGATTTTGAAATGGCGCACCGAATCACCCCGGATGATTTCGAAAAAATCGAGGCGGAGATGAAGAAGATCGCCAAGGAAAACCAGAAGTTTGAATACAAAGCGATCTCCCGTGAAGAAGCCAAAGCAATGGCAGAGTCCGGCAGACTTGGTGGTCTCACTGAACGCCCGGGCAACGCCTCCCGTTTCAAACTCGATCTGATCGATAAAATCCCTGAGGGAGAACAAATCTCTTGTTTTCAAAACGGTGACTTCATCGATCTCTGCGCCGGCCCACATGTTGGATACACCTCGAAATGCAAGAACGTGAAACTCATGTCAGTTTCCTCGTCGTTCTACATGGGTGATGAATCCAAGGGCCAACTGCAACGCCTCTACGGAACCGCTTTTGAAAATAAAGAAGAGCTAGAACAACATCTCGTTCGTCTCGAAGAAGCAAAGAAACGTGACCACCGCCGCCTCGGTCGTGAACTCGGGCTTTTCCACATCGATGAAGCCGTCGGGCAAGGTTTGGTTCTTTGGAAACCGAAAGGTGCCATCGTGCGCCGCGCACTTCAGGATTTCATCACTGCCGAACTCGACAAACAAGGATACTCCCAAGTCTTCACTCCACACATCGGAAAGCTCGACCTTTATCGCACTTCCGGGCACTTCCCTTACTACCAAGAAAGCCAGTTCGCTCCAATCGCAGAGCGCGATACTTTGGAAAAACTCGCGGATGAAGATGCAACTTGTGCCACTCTGATCAACGGCCTCGAGCAAGGAACTTACGAAGGTTACCTGCTTAAGCCGATGAACTGCCCGCATCACATCAAAATTTTCGCGAGCGATCATCATTCCTACCGCGACCTTCCTGTTAGACTCGCAGAGTTCGGAACGGTTTATCGCTGGGAACAATCTGGCGAGCTCGGCGGCATGACCCGCGTCCGTGGTTTCACTCAAGATGACGCTCACCTTTTCTGCACACCTGACCAAGTCGCAGAAGAAGTCAAAGGCTGCCTCGACCTCGTGAAAAAAGTTCTCTCAACCCTCGGCATGAACGATTATCGCGTGAGACTTTCGCTCCGCGATCCTGATAGCGATAAATACGTCGGCTCTTCCGAAAACTGGGATAAAGCAGAAGCCGCACTTCGCGCCGCCGTCATCCACCTCGGCGTCGAATACACCGAGGAAATCGGTGAAGCTGCATTCTATGGCCCGAAAATCGATTTCGTTGTCAAAGACGTCATCGGTCGCGATTGGCAACTCGGAACGGTTCAGGTCGACTACAACCTCCCTGTCCGCTTCGGCCTCACTTACGTGGGCGCTGATAACCAACCGCACATTCCGGTCATGATCCACCGTGCTCCATTCGGCTCGCTCGAACGTTTCACCGGCCTTCTCATCGAGCACTTCGAAGGCAAGTTCCCGACTTGGCTCTCACCTGAACAAGTCCGCATCCTACCGATCTCCGATAAAACTCTCGACGAAGCAAATGCCCTCGCAGCAAAACTCGCCGATCTGGGTGTCCGCGTTTCCGTGGATCGCTCGTCGGATAAAGTCGGCGCAAAAATCCGTAACGCCCGCATGGAGCGCATACCAAACATGGCAATCCTCGGTCAAAAGGAAGTTGAAGAAGGAACCGTCTCCGTCCGCATCCGCGGCCAAGAAGAGCCGGTCACAAAAACCGTTCAACAATTCATCGATGAACTCTTGAAGGAAATCAGCGAACGGAGTCTATAACCAGCGAGGAGGGGCTTCAAGATCCGCTTGAAGGATTTAATCGCCTACGTATCGGTGAGCTAGAATGTTTGCCAAAAGTCCGTGCGTATATCCATACCGCCGGAGGCTTTGGACTGCTGCCCAGACATGTCGGGGTAGCTTTTTGGGTTAGTGATGGGAAAACGAAGTAACCCGGTAGCAACCCGTCGTCCCGTAAAAAAAGCCGCCCTTGAGAGCTGTGAATGAAGAATCACAGCAGTCTAGAGCCTGCGGCGCACTCCACTTTGTTGTCACATTTTTGCGCACGAACTTTTGGCAAACGGTATACGTGTGATTTATCGTCAAATTTCCGGTAATAAAATTCTACAGGAATTCGCATGCACCTGTGATGCCGTGTGTGAGCTCTACGAGCAGATTTTAAAAAATCGTAAAGGACACTCTTAACAGCGATTTTGGAAACTCGCGGTCCCAGGATCAAATCACCCCATTCGCGCAATTCGTCTCACCTTCTCCGGAAAGCGCATTGATGAGATTGGACAGAGATTTCATCGCTTGGCGCGGTACCGATTCGTAAGTGCGCGATCCAACATGCGGAGTGACGATAGCTTTCGGGTGATGAAGTAGTGGATGATCTGCCGCAGGTGGTTCTTCATCTAATACATCCGTGGCGTAACCTGCGAGTTTTCCGGAATCGAGAGCAGCGATCACATCGGCTTGATGGATCAATTCACCACGTCCCGTGTTCACCAACCATGAATTGTCCGGCATCAGATTGAGACGAACTGCATTCACGCAATGATGGGAATCTGGGGTTAGCTTGGTGTGTGGGGAAATGATATCAGAGGCCTCGAACAAGCTATTGAGGTCATGGTGGCGAGTGATGCGGTATTGCTCAGCGATATCTTCCGGCCAGTAGTTTCCGAAACCATGCACTTCCATTCCGAAGGCATGAGCGCGTTTCGCGACTTCCTGACCGATCCGACCGAGGCCGATCAAGCCGATGCGTTTGTTAAGCAGTTCATAGCCAGTCAAACGTGTCCATTTTCCTTCACGAGTGGCTTGGATGGAGGGATAAAGATTTTTCGTCAGCGCCAAAAGCAGCGCGAAAGTATGCTCAGCGACGGTGTCGTGGTTCACTCCAGGGGTGAACAAAACAGGAATTTTCATTTCCTTGGTCGTAGGCAAATCGATCTTATCGAGCCCGATACCATATTTAGAAATGACTTTGAGCTTGGGCGCGCATTTCACCAAAACCTCGCGAGTGATCGTATCGTCTCCACAGAGAAATGCATCGAATCCTTGTTCAGCAAGTTCCAGCATACGCGCTTCAGAAAGCGGACCACGCTCGCGGGTGATCTCCCAACCCTGCGCTGCCATCCGTTCATGATGCGGGCCGGGTGTGTCTTGGTAACTGCAAGTCGTAAGAAGAATTTTCATGTGCGGAAATTCAAGATAGCGATCGGTCAGTTGTCGATTGAAGAAGTCGAGGATCGAACTTTATCTACACCACCCTAAATCTCCTTAACTCGGCTTTCTAAACCAATAAGAGACGTGACATCTCGGATCTCCTGTGCAGTCTTTAGCGCATCTTAACCTTTTTTACTTTATGAAAGCACCTGACGGCAATGATGATTCACCTCAAATAAACCCGTTTGGGAATCTTTCACGCCGTGGATTTATCACATCCACATTAGCAGTGAGTGCCGCAACCCTCACGAGCTGTAAAGCCGTTCCGGGAATGGGTGAGCTTTCCAACAATCCTAACCGCACTTCTCTACCTAAAAATCCGGTAGCTAACTACGCAAATAATTACATTCCTAATGCCGGTGTTACTTATACACGGGTGATGGTTTCCGATAATTACATCGCGATCACTTACGACGATGGTCCTCATCCGGTCAACACCCCTCGCCTGCTTGATATGCTCGCCGCCCGCGACATTAAAGCCACGTTTTACGTGATCGGGAACAACGTGAATCAATACCCTGGAGTATTACGCCGCACCGTCGCAGAAGGTCACGAGATCGGAAATCATTCACAAACGCATCCCCTGCTTTCAAAATTGGGAGACTCACGACTCCTCCAAGAAATGCGTAGCTGCCAAGACGCGATCGGACGCGCCGCTGGCATCCGTCCTCGTACGATGCGCCCTCCATACGGTGGACTCCTCCAACGCCAGCGCGAAATCATCCTCAATGAATTCGGCTACCCTACCATTCTCTGGTCTGTTGATCCTCTCGATTGGAAGCGCCCTGGAGCATCCGTCATCGCCAACCGCATCGTTTCATCCACAAATCCTGGTAGTATTGTCCTTGCTCATGACCTACATTCACAAACTGTCGATTCGATGCCGCAGACTCTCGATAGGCTATTAAGACGTGGATTTAAATTCGTCACTGTATCGCAACTTATCTCAATGCAACTCACCCCCCCACCCGCGCAAATTGCAACAAACAAAGCCTACTAGGTCTGAAACTACTACCTTAACCAGATGAGCCATCTCAAGTTCGGAGAGCGCTATTATACCAATCGTGATCATCTTTCACAGGTTTGGCTTGGAATTCGTGGACTAGCTAAAATTACTGACTGCAAACTCAGCGAAACGTGTGACACGGCCGCCATCCAGAATGAGCTCTACGCGCCCATTTCATGCTTGGTCTGCGGCGAGGTGAATTCAGGGAAATCATCTCTGATCAACAGCCTGCTTAATGAGGATCTTTGCGCAGTTAATAAGTTGCCGGAAACACAGCAAATCATCCGTTACCTTCATTCCGACACTTCACAAGTTACAGGTATCTCTCGCTATCAGGAAACCTTCCTGCCCGCGCCAATTCTTCGTAATTTTAACCCCATCGATACGCCTGGAACCAATGTTCTCAATGCCGATCAAAAACAAAACATCGAAAGCTTATTTACTGACTCAGAGCTAATCCTATTCGTCTTTTCCGCATCAAACCCATGGGCCACATCCACTTGGAACCTGCTCGGAAGTTTCCCTAAAGCTCACTACGACCGTATAGCCTTTGTGATCCAACAATGCGATTCACTAGAGGCTGCCGATATTACAGTCATTTTGGAACACATCGCTGATCTATCGATCAAACGTATCGGAATCACCCCTCCCATTTTTCCAGTTTCGGCAAAAATTGCCAACACAGCGAAGCTCGGTGAACCCTTCAATCAAAAACTCTATCAGGAAAGTGGATTTCATACTCTAGAGAAGTTCATTTCCGAGCGCATCTGCTATTCCGATAGACGGAAAGCCGCGCTTAAAACGTGGTATGACCAAGCAAGTAGTGCGCTTTATTTGATCGATCATCAAATCGAACAAAACACCCGACTACAGAGAAACCATCAGGTGTTCTTACAATCGCTCGAGGATGAGATCGACGCGATGCGCGAGAGTCTTGTCTCAAGACTTCCAAGTCACTTTAACGATGTAGCAGAAATTTTTCAAAATGAGGCGATCCTAGTAACTCGCAAACTCAGAAAATGGCTCAGCTTCGCACGCTCATTATTTAAAGTATTCACAGGTGACAATACCGGAATTCGCACCGAGGCATTGCTTACTGAAAAACTTCGCTCAGCGGTCGAGTCAGTTGCAGAGAACGACGGCAAAGACATCGTCACCGCGTGCCTGAAGCATTGGAAAGATCTTGGTGCACGCATCAACGAATCGATTGGCATATCCATCGACCAATCCTTACCTATCGATGAAGCCCTGGAGAAAGCACGCAGCCATTTTGTAGAACGTATCGGCAGAGCTGCACATCAAGCGATTGGCAACCTTCATGTGCGCAAAGATTTGGAGCGTGAGCTTCGTAATCGTAGTCGTGCAATCAAATCATTCAGTGCATCCGCCCTTATCTTTCTTAGTATGGGAGCAGTTAGCGGCATCATGAATACTCAACTCCTACCTTCGATCTTTTGTGGGATTGCTCTACTGTTCCTAGTCGGAGGAATAATCATCGCCGTCATCACGAAATCGCGCATCAGCCATGATTTCCGGATCACACTTCTAGACACCTGCGGAGCGTTTGCCGCTGCCCTTCGCTCTGACTACGAAGATGCGCTGCGGTCATTTTTTCAAGAATACACCTCTTGTTTGGGTTCTATCAAAAAGCACCTCGCAGAAGAGGAGCGCAGCAACGAACCAAAACAAAATCGCTGGCAAAATCTCTTCCTAACGCTCAAATCCATCGAGCAAGATTTATAAGAATTATCTGTTAATCTGTTAGAAAGAATCCGATCGATTTCGACGGTGAATCCACACGCTTTGAACTAGCCCCAGCAGAAACATACAGATCACTACAAAGGTTCCTGAATAACTCACCAGCGGTAGAGGAATACCCGTGATAGGCAGCAGCAAAACACACATCCCGATGTTCTCGTAGATGTGAGCAAAAAACAGCGCTACCACCATGCACACGATCAATCTTCCCGCTATATCTCTACTGTAAAACGCGATAAATAATCCCTGAATCAATAGCAAGGCGAAGCTCAGAATAAGTAGCAGTGTCCCGCGGAAACCTAATTCCTCTGCAATCACGGCAAAGATAAAGTCGTTGTGCGCAGTGAGATGCGGAATAAACCGCTTATCATGAAGAGACCCCTGCTCAGAGGTTGCCATATAACCCAGACCTTTCCATCCAGCTTTTCCAACTGCCATGGAAACGTTGTGAGGCGCGTAACCGTCGCCCTTGATATCCACTTCCTCACCATGATTCATACGAACCCATAGATCAATACGCTCTGGTCCGCGCTCCGATACTAGTGGCAAAACCACAAAATACATAATGGGTAAAACCCCATATGAAACCAACCCGATAAAAGTCATAATCCGAAAAGGGATTCCTGAAACTAACAGAGCAACGACTACCACAGGAATCCACACGAGTGCCGATCCCATATCGCCCATTTTCATCACCATTAAAAACGGGATCGCCGAGGTCACTCCGATTACCACAATTCTAACTAAAGGATTTCCGAGGCGATGGTATAACTTGGGAAGGTCCTGCATTAGCCAAGCGATCATGATAATCCCAGAAGTGACGCCTAACTGTGCAGGCTGGAAACTTAAGCCAGCAATGGTGAGACGATGGACTTCATCGTCCGCTTTCAGTGCCATCAACATCAAGCCTAGGCTTAGGAGATAGAGTGGAATGCCTAACCATCGAATCCATTTATAATCAACCAATGCAGCTGCGAAATAAGCGACGCTACCAATCAAGATCCAGTTTTTCTGCATCCAAGCAAAATATCCACCCGGCGAACCGAATTCCTTCAACTTCTCAGGACTGATAGGTAAATGCCTTGCGGCGCTCTCTATCATTATCAACCCAAAAATGAGCAATGCATACATCACCAGTACCATCACCCAATTCATCCCGAGTATTTTTCGTAAAAATGGTGTCATCCGTCTCGCGGCTCATCGTTATCTCACATCTCAATCTTAGCAAGCCGACATCAACCGAGAAATTTATCGCAAGAACTTGATCGCTACAAATCCTCCCACAAGAACCAGGGACGCCACGATAAAGCACCATTCAAGATGCTTCTCCACAAATGGCCTGACCTTTACTCCAAATAGGCGGATCAAACCGGCCACAAGAAAAAACCGGAAGCTCCGACCTAAAATTGAAGCTAAGACCAATAGCAGCAAGCTATAGCCCGCCATTCCAGAAAAAATCGTGAATACTTTATAAGGAATCGGAGTGACTGCAGCAATCAGAATTCCCCAGAAGCCATAGGCTGCATACCACGCTTCGATCTTGATTTGCGTATGCCCGCCTGGATCAAAGATGCTCATCAGTGGCACGGCTACCGTCTCACGAAGTCCGTAGCCAATCCCCCAGCCAGCTATCCCGCCCAACACAGATCCCGCAGCACAGATAATGGCATATTTTAGCCATTTTTGCCGCGCTCCAAAGCACAATGCCATCAGTAAAACATCAGGAGGTATGGGGAAAAACGAAGACTCCATGAAGGCAATCACGAACAATGCCCATGCGCCGCTGGGCTTATCCGCCCATGAAACTGTCCACGCGTAAAGCCTACGAATCAGATTCGGCTTCGCTGGATTTTTCTGTTCAGTCATCGATTCCATTATTCGGATTCCATACGAGTATCTCGGGTGAGCAATTCGCTCATCGCAGCAGCAACTGGCTTATCCTCATATAGAATGGAGTAAACGGCATCGATGATGGGAGTCCGGACATTAGCTTTCCGAGCTGCCTCATAAATTGAATAGGTATTCAGCACGCCCTCCGCAACCATGCCGAGGACTTGAGTTGCCTGTTCGAGAGTTTTTCCCTGCCCCAACGCCAAACCCACACGGTGATTACGCGAATGCTCAGAGAAACAGGTAACGATGAGATCACCCACGCCTGAAAGCCCCGCAAAGGTTTCTGGCTGTCCACCCAGCGCCGTGCCGAGACGGGTCATTTCTGCAAGCGCACGAGTCACCAGAGCCGCGACGGCGTTGTCGCCTAAGCCCAAGCCATGCGACATACCAGCAGCAATCGCATAGACATTTTTAATCGCTCCACCCATCTCAATCCCCGCAAGATCGGCGCTCGTGTAGGGACGGAAGTAGGATTTGGTGAACAAATTTTGTAAATCAAACGCAACCTCTTGGTTTTCTGACCCGATAACCGCACACGTCGCCTGACCTGATGCAATTTCCTCCGCGTGGTTTGGACCGGATAAAACCGCGATTGGATTTTCTGGAAAAATCCCGCGTAAAATTTCGCTCATCCGTTCACCCGTCGTTTTTTCAATCCCCTTTGCACACGAAAGTAACACCGTGCTTTTCGGTAAACCACATTTTGCCAGATCCTCCGCGCACTGCCGGGTCGCGCTAGTTGGGACCGCAAATATCACTAAAGGATAGGTCACGACTCCGGAGATTTCACTCGTCGCGCGGATCTGTTCAGGAAGTTTAATCCCTTTAAGATAGCGTGGATTTAAATGTTCCTCATTGATCGAAGTGACGCTCTCCAAATCACGACCGAAGATTAATACTGAGCTCAGATCTTTCGCTAGAAGCTTGGCAATCGCTGTTCCAAATGAACCTGAGCCTAAAATGGCGGCGGACTTGATTGAGTTATCAGACATTGGAGGATTTCGGCTTACGGGTAAAACGATGTTCGGTGCCGTTGCGCAAGCGCACGATGTTGCTGCGATGTTTCCAAATAGCCAGCACGGCGAGGATCACGGTGAAAAAGAAAAGTGGTTTGTTCCACGTGCCATTCTGGATTTTACCATGGAACCAGGAGCCCCACAGCGTCACCAGTGGCAAGGCTGCAGCGGCGATGATACTGGCCATTGAAACATAGCGACTAATCAGAAATACCAGCAGCCAGATAACGATCAGAATGACGATGGCTGCAGGCATCAGCGCAACAAAAACTCCGGCTGAGGTGGCAATGCCCTTACCTCCCTTGAAGCCAGCCCAAGGCGTGTAATTATGCCCGAGCACCGCACATAAGCCGGTGAGCACTTGGAAAATCTGTGCCGTCGGCATGCTGAAATGATGGGCATACTGGGCAAGTGCGTTGACGCTCATCGGGTTTTTCATTCCTTCAAATTGGATCACCGAGATCGCTATCAACACCGGGATAAATCCCTTCAAAGCATCTAACAACAAACAGCCAATCCCATATTTTTTCCCGACAATACGGAACACATTGGTCGCCCCGATGTTTCCCGAACCATGCTGGCGGATATCGATACCTTTCGCTTTCGCGATGAGCAGACCAAAAGGAATGGAACCGAGCAAAAATGCCAAGACGGGACAGAACCAAAGTTGCATAAATAAAGTGAGGTAGGAGAGACTTATTCCAACGTAGCTGCCTCAATGATGATCGGCTCAACAGGAACATCTTTCGAGAGTCCTGGAATGATTTTACCGCTTAAGGATTCTAGATTATATAACTCCTTGATGCCCGTTTTCACGGCCTTGATCTGATTTACGACATCCATGCCCTCGATCACTTTACCAAAAACGGCGTAACCATCATGACTTGGGAAATTCAGTGATTCATTATTGGCCACATTGATAAAAAACTGGGCGGTCGCGCTGTTAGGATCACTGGTTCTGGCCATAGCGATGGTGCCGATTTCATTTTTTAGTCCATTCTGACTTTCGTTCACAATCGCCTTATCGGTCTTCTTCTCCATCAACTTTCCGTCTTCGTAAGCAAATCCACCACCTTGGATCATAAACCCATCAATGATGCGATGGAACACCGTGCCATTATAATGTCCGGCACTTACGTATTTTTTGAAATTCGCCACGGTCACGGGTGCTTTCTCAGCATCAAGCTGGATAACGATATCCCCTTTGTTTGTCTTTAGCCGGACCTTCGTTCGTTCATCCGTCTTTTTTGCCCAGCAAGCAGATCCAAAAAAAAGTGCAGCCAGTGAGAGATAGCAAATGAAGCGGCGATTCATGGGCGTATTTCTAATCTTTACCCAAGAACTTAGCAAGCAACACAAAGCAAATTCATCGACATCAGTAAACGGGAGCTCCGTATTCCTGTTGCGAACCTCCGTTACCTGAGTTCTGGATTTTTTCTTTGGTCCAGATGAACCCGGCTTTGGTATCACGCCATGCTCCAATCATGGTGTTGCATGAGGTTAATGAAACGACGGTGGCAATGAGTAATATCCATTTCATAATGTTATATAATTTAGAATTCGATGTAAGTGAAAAGGGCTTACCAAGTTTTGACCAAATCTTTTCGTTTTGCTTCGATCGGGGTGTCAGTTCCAAGACAGTAGACAGCAACGCGCTTATTATTAAGTTTAGGTGAGTAGGTTGAATCATCTAGACTGATATCAAACTCTAGACGACCATCGTAATCATAATCGAGAACGATGTAATATGGCTGACCCCATGGATCGAACAGGCCAACCACTTTATCGCCTGTAGTGTTATAAACAATCCCACCGCGCTTACCATTATCAGATTCCTTCACCCCTAAGAAACGAAGTTTGCGATCATTCTGCTCATCTTCAAATCCTGCAAGAATATCCAAAAGAGTCACGCCATTACCTGCAGTGTTCGTCACGTATGGAGACGCGCCATTATCTTCCGTCGCCGCGCCCGTAGGATCTGGGAGTAAATTATATTCTGAGTAAAACTGCTCAACCGCATTCGCAACGTTCGTTGCAGCAGCCTGCGCTGTCACTTTTCGGGCTTTTTGTAGAGCACCGAGACCTACGGAAAAACCAACAGTTGATAGAATTGCGATGATCACAATGACCACAAGTAGCTCGACGAGCGTAAATCCTAGTTGGTTTCGTTTATTCAATGCGGGTTTCATGATGTTTGGATTTTAAAAAACGTAAAAGGAGAGACGATGGAGATACTTATCCTTAGAAAACTTCGCTGGCAAACCAATTCACCGCAAGGCTATTTCGATTGTTCCAGCATCCGAAGAAGTGGAACCTCCGCACGACTGCGCATTTCCTCTTCCATCTCAACCTGTGGAGACAAATCACGCAGGCAATTACGAAGTTTCTCCATGGTATTCATTTTCATATAACGGCAATCCGCACAAGCACAGCGATCCGTCGGTCCGGGAATTAAATTCTTATCTGGGCATTCACGTCGTAACCGATGGAGCATTCCACTCTCAGTCACGACGATGATGTTTTTCACCTCAGTCATCTTACAAAAATCCACCATCCGCTCGGTCGAGCAAACTTCATCCGCCAGCAGTCTAACTGCTTGAGTGCATTCTGGGTGAGCGATCACTAATGCATCTGGGTATTCCTGTTTGATCCGATTGATCGAATCCCGCGTGAACTCCACGTGGACATAACATGAACCTTGCCAGAGATCCATTTTTCGACCGGTCTGCTCCATCACCCATGCGCCGAGATTCGCATCAGGCACAAATAGGATAGGCCTATCTTGCGGCGCTAGATTGACGATTTTCACTGCGTTCCCAGATGTGCAAATTACATCACACAGAGCTTTCACGCCGGCCGAGCAGTTAATGTAAGCGATCACATAATAATTTTTGTCCGCATGTTGCTCAAGATATGCAGCAAGTTGATCTGCAGGACACGATTGCTCCAGTGAGCATCCAGCGTCTTTATCAGGAAGAACCACAATTTTCTTTGGGTTCACGATTTTCGCTGTTTCAGCCATAAAATGCACGCCGCAGAATACAATAACTTCGGCATCCGTCGCTTTTGCTTGATAAGCTAAACCCAGTGAATCGCCCACATAATCGGCAACATCTTGGATATCCCCTGTCTGATAATTATGAGCTAAAATCACCGCCTTGCGCGCACGTTTTAGCTCTAGGATCTCATCTTTCAAATCAAGCGCAACTGCCATGCGGTAATCTTTGTAGCGAAACAAAAAGATGCAAGAGCCAATACGCTTGGATCACTCGTCAGCGGATGCTTGCACGACTTCCATCAGTCCGGAATGCTTTGCTCCCTCTCGCATCACAAGGCCACTCGCTCGGGCAAGTCCTTGCAAACGCGCTTTTCTCTCCAAAATAATTTTTTCCTTACAAGTGATGTTACCTTTCACCTCGCCATCAATGTAGGCGGTGCGTGCTTTCACTTCTCCTTGGAATTCAACTTTCGCGCCGCGCTCGACACATAATTCATCACAAAGAATATTTCCCGGAATCTTACCGTGGCTTCTGATTATTAGTTTTCCCGAGCATTCCACCGAAGCAGAAAGCTCGCCGAGCACCAAGAGATCATGGCACTGCACATTTACGCCCGCGATCGAGGCTCCTTTAAGAACGGTAACATTGCCGCGTGTTTGAATGTGCCTGTGCCAGGCTCGATCAATCTTGTAATCCAGCAAACTAATATAACTTCCACATTTCGCACATTGCGTGGATTGAGCATCAGCAACCACATCAAAGATGTGACTACATTGAAAACAATCCAATTTACGTTTAATATTTTTTTTATCAGATATCCGTTTAAAAACCCGATCAAAGAAGCCTGGCTTGATTTCCACCTTAGGAATCTCATCAGCCACCGTCGGATGCTGGACAGGTGGACTCTCTAAAGTAGCCAGACGAGTCGCGAATTTAGGGCGAATCACCGCCTTTTCATCTGTAATACTGATGTATTGTCCACAGCTTCTGCATACAGTGGAAATCACCATCGAAGGCTCATTCTGACTGTGCTCACAATGCGGGCACGTCACCTGTATGCGGTTACGATTTACCTGTGTATCATCCGCCATACTCTTGGTGATCCTCCGTGAGTTTGGGTGTTAAAAACGATGAATGTAAAATCACTTCTCGGCCAGCAATGGCTGGGTTTCTTCAGCCGTAGCTTGTTTCGCAATAGGCTTAAGCTCAGGTTGCGAAGGTGAGGACTGAGATGGAGTGCCCACCGTTGATTTTCCGACAAAAATGGCACCCGCTTCGATAGTGAGCACCTTAGCTTTGATATCACCGATCACTTCGGCACTCGATTTGAGTTCAACGCGCTCAACTGCGGTCAGATTTCCGTGAACTTTACCGTAAACGATGACGGATCCCGTTTTAACCTCTGCCTTGATTCTGGCGTTTTCGCCGATGGTGAGATTACCTGTTGATTGCATGTCACCTTCGATTTTGCCATCAACGATCAAATCATGCTGAAACCTGACAGTTCCTTTAATTTCAACATCAGAAGAAAGAACGTTGCGGGTAGTGACACCCGGCTTAGGAGTCGATGAAACAGCGCGTTCGGGACTAAAATTGACGGATTCCATAGATGAGCGCTGGTCATTCACAGGCTGTGATGACTTTTGAGGTTCGTTTGCTTCTTGGCCTATGACTTTTTTGAACACGCAAAAAAGTATTCTCCAAGCCCCTGATCTGTCAATCCGTTTCCCCTGCTAAAACTTACTTTCCAGAGCCATTTCCTTCCGGAAGCGGGTTAGTTGGAGTTTCTTGTCCCGCTGCTTTCAGAGCATCGAGCATATTGTTGATCTCCACTTTATCTGAAGGATTAGCCTCCGCATCGATGATTTTTGTATCTAAAGGTTGGATTGGCGCCGCAATTTCTACAGGGCTTACTGCTTCCAACAACAGACGACGATTCATGGCTTCCTGGGTTGCTTGGAAGTTATCAGAATAATCTTTTTCAACAGTTGAGTAGGCTTTTTCAGCAGCCTCAAGATCACCTTTTTTTGCGGCAATATCACCCAGTGATATCCAAGCGTATGCCGCGAGATATTGAGCTCCTGCATCTTCGGTGATCTCAGTGAAAAGCTTTTCTGCATCGCTCGTCTTCCCTTGGATCAGAAGCTTCGATGCAAGGCTTGCGAGCGCACTCGCATGTGCGGGCTGAACTTCAGCAGAGTCTACAAACCTACGTAACGTAGCGATCGCATCATCCTGCTTACCCTCTTTCCATTGCTGTTCAGCGAGTAAAATTTTGGCGCTACCTGTTGCTGCAGTGCCTTCAAAATTTTTGACGATACCCTCGAGATCTTCCGTTTCGCTTTTGCTAACCAAGAGAGCGCCCGCTGTCTTTTCTTCGTTTTGCTTGATTTCTTTCTGCGCGACAAAAGCCAATGCTGCGATGATCAAGAGTGAAACGATTGCGACTAGCTTCAATTGATGCTTATCAATAAACCGCTCAGCGACTGGCTGCGCTTTTTCAATATCCGCGAGTGAAGTTCCAGAGATTGGGGTGGAGGTGTTTAATTCAGACATAAGATTAATTGGCCAGTTGGCTTTTACCCATGCAAGCCGTCACCGCCTGCAAAATCAATAGCGTTATTTTGCAGGTGCTATGCTAAGCATTAAAATTGAGGAATTTCCCAAATCAGCTTCCCTCTCTCCATCATCCCGCTAGGCTCTCCCCGCGCATGTCAGATTCCTTTGTCCA
>CAWUUP010000074.1:0-3439 GCA_963925255.1 uncultured Luteolibacter sp. | reverse complement strand
CCATCTGGGGCGGTGTCGGCCAACGCCCTCAAGTCAACGCCATGCGCGCCGGTGTCGATGTCCTCGTCGCCACTCCCGGTCGTTTGCTTGATCTCATGGATCAGGGTTACATCGACCTTTCAGCCGTCGATTTCTTCGTCCTTGATGAAGTCGATCGCATGCTGGATATGGGTTTCCTCCGAGATGTGAACCGCATTGTCGATCTTCTACCCAAGAAAAAACAATCCCTGTTTTTCTCCGCCACACTTGCCCCAAACATCGTTTCCCTCGCGCAAAAAATCCTGCGCGACCCAGCTCGTGTCACCATCACCCCAGAAGTCACCACCGCAGAACGGATCGAACAAAAACTCTGCTTCGTGGATCGCGGTAATAAAATGTATCTCCTCCAGCAGTTACTTGAAAAACAGAGCCAAGCGAAAGAAGCCAAGCTTACGATCGTGTTCGGACGCACCAAACACGGCTCCAACAAACTCGCCGTCGCCCTGACCGCCGCTGGCTATGAGGCAGAAGCCATTCACGGCAATAAATCCCAAGCCCAAAGGGAAAAAGCCCTCGCGAAATTCAAACAAGGCCTCGTTCCTGTCCTCGTCGCTACCGACGTCGCCGCTCGCGGAGTCGATGTAAAAGACATTGGTTTGGTCGTGAATTACGATCTTCCGAATGAACCTGAGGCCTACGTCCACCGCATCGGCCGCACCGGTCGCGCCGGAGCAGATGGCCTCGCTGTCTCGTTCTGCGCTGAGGATGAAATCGATTTCCTCCGTGATATTGAAAAACTCATCAAAAACCAAATCCCTCGCGACACCTCCCATCAGTGGCATAGCGAAAATCTCCAAGAAAAGCACCGCACCGGCTTCAAACCTCCTAAGATCAAGCAAGGAGGTGGCGGCGGGCGTGGCGGTCAGCAAAATTCTGGTGGCGGACGCCGTGGTCAATCCTCCTCCCAAGGAACCCCAAGCCGCACTAGCGGAGCTGCACGCCGCCGCACGCGTAGATAATTTAAGTTATTCGAAATGAGTAATAAGACATAAGGGAAAGAGCTTCAGTTCCACCTAATATCTAATCACTCATTACTTTTAACTAAATCCAGAAAATTGCTTGCATTTTTCTGGATTACCCCCCAAAAACCGCGCCCCTTCAGCTACCTCAAAACAACGAAGACCCAAGGGAAACCAAGTGGCAGGTCTTCAAAATCGCTCGCTCTGATTTAAGACGGGACAAACATTACAAATAATATGATTAACGAACTCATCTCGGATATGGTGGACGCAGGCGTTCACTACGGACACCAAACGAAAAAGTGGAATCCACGCATGAAGCCCTTCCTTATGAAGGACAAAGGCGGAATCTACATCATCAACCTCGAGAAAACTGTCCAGCAGCTTGATAAAGCCTCGGCATTTCTTGCTGACCTTGTCAGCAAAAACAAAAGCATCCTTTTCGTTGGCTGCAAACGCCAGGCACAAGATGCCATCCGCGAGGCTGCAGAAGCCACCGGTCAACATTATGTCAACCATCGCTGGCTCGGCGGCATGCTCACCAACGCCACCACCGTTCGTAAATCCGTAGAGCGCCTTCGCTACCTCGAAAACATCGATAAACAACCTGAGTTCAAATCGATGTCCAAAAAGGAACTCTCAGCACTCGGTCGTGAGCGCGAAAAACTTCTTCGCAACCTTCGCGGTGTTCGTAATCTTGAGAAAAAACCTGACGCTATCGTCATCGTCGACTCCGCTCGCGAGACCATCGCCGTTGCTGAAGCTCAACGCCTCAACATTCCAATCGTCGCCATCGTCGATACCAATGCTGACCCAGCTAAAGTTGATTTCCCAATTCCTGGTAATGACGACGCGATCCGCTCGATCCGCATCATCCTCCAAAACTTGGTAGATGGAATGCTCGCAGCTAAAAAGAATTAATCGCCTAGAAGAGCCTGCGTTTTCAACAACCGCTCTTCCCTGAAAACTGAACACTGCCAACTAGCAAACTTATTTCATGATCACCGCATCAATCGTTAAAGAACTCCGCGATAAAACCAATGCCGGCATGATGGACTGCAAAAAAGTCCTCACCGAAACCAATGGCGATATCGAAGCTTCCATCAAACTCCTCCGTGAGCGTGGCATCGCTAAAGCCGGTGCCAAAGCCGACCGCGAAGCCAACGAAGGCATCATTACCGCACGCGTCAACGACTCTGCTTCCATGGGTATCTTGCTCGAAGTAAACTGCGAAACCGACTTCGTTTCCAAAAACGAAAACTTCCAAATCTTCGTTTCCGCAATCGCAGACAAGCTCTCTGCCTCCAATGCCGCAGACCATGCTGCCGCCCTTGCCGTCCCTCTCGGCGAGAGCACGCTGGAAGACTTCGTAAAAGTCAAAGTCGTGGAGCTCGGTGAAAACCTCCAGTTCCGCAAATATGTCCGTTTCGACGCTGCAACGGGTGGCGTGGTTGCCTCCTATATCCACCTCGGTGGTAAAGTGGGCGTTCTCCTCGAAGTCGGCACCACCAACTCCGCAGTAGCTTCCCAGCCTGCCTTCCAAGAACTCATCAAGGACCTAACCCTTCACATCGCTGCCTGCGCACCTAAAGGCCTTTCCCGCGACGACATCCCTGAGGCCATCGTCAACGCCGAGAAAGAAATCTTCCGCGTGCGTCTCATCGAGCAAGGCAAGCCTGAGAATATCATCGAAAATATCCTCAAAGGTCAGATCGCTAAGTTCTTCGCCGAATCTTGCTTCCTTGAGCAAGGCTTCGTGAAAGACCCAGAAGTCACCATTACCCAACTCCTCGAACAAAAAGGTAAAGAACTCGGCGACACCCTCAGTGTCACCCGTTTCGTCCGATTTGGCCTCGGTGAATAACCATTAAGGCGGTGTTTCCTGCTTGACTCATTCGATCAACCAGCCCATACACCGCCCCCCAAGAACGATTTTAAAGATACAACCAACAAAAAACATCAGCACATGCGTGGAGTGAATGTAAAAAAAGGAGAGCCCGTCGATCGCGCTCTCAAACGCCTCAAAACCAAACTCGATTCCGAAGGGATTCTTGAAGAAATACGCCGTCGTCGCGCTTTCGAAACCCCAACTGAGCGCAAACAGCGCAAGCTTCGTACCGCTTCCAAGCGTAACAAAGTCAGATGGCGTTTCTCAACCGGCGCATCTCCGGCTGAAATCGAAACTGTCGATCTCACTAACGGTTAATTCCTTTCCTGACTCACAAGGTCAGAAAAATCATATCAAAGCGAGCACCTCAACGGGTGCTCGCTTTTTTTGCACCAAGGAGGGGGGTGCATTCTGCAGAGCCAAGAAAGGAATCGCGTCTGCAACCGCTTTATTAACTCATGATATTTCGTGTATTGAATTGGTAATTAAATGGATATGTACCCGCAAAGAACTCAAAAATTATAAAGAGAAGAATGATGTCATGGATACGCCC
>CAWUUP010000073.1:0-2807 GCA_963925255.1 uncultured Luteolibacter sp. | reverse complement strand
TCCGAAGAGAAGGATTTTCATGGTTTAAAAGAAGATATCGAATCCGTCGGCGATTTTATTCGGATGTGGGTCACTAACAACAATCGCTGGAGTTCGCCCAAATATCTCTGCGGCGAGTCTTATGGTGGAGTTCGTGCTGCTGGCCTGGCGAATCATTTACAAAATCGCTACGGCATGAGTTTGAATGGCGTGGTGATGCTTTCAACCTTATTGGATTTTCGGACTCTCGTTGCATCTCAAGGCAGTCAGCTTTCGTATCAAGTGTATCTTCCATCATTTGCTACCACAGCTCTCCATTTTGGTAAGATTAAAGGCGAACAGGCCGCGGTTTACAAAGCAGCTAAAGATTACGCATACGGCGATTACGCGCTCGCTTTGATGAAAGGTAACGAAATCACGACTGAAGAACTCGATAAAGTGGCAGCAAAATTAGCAGAGCTGACGAGTATTTCAGCTGACCTTTGGAAAAAATATCAGCTTCGCTTGGATCCCCTAGTCTTCCGTTCCGAGTTACTCAGGAAAGAAGGAAAAGTAATTGGTCGCTTCGATGCGCGAGTTGCATGGGATGTCACTGATCCTGCTGCGAGCTCTGCCGAATATGACCCTTCTTATTCTTTGGCTTATCTGGCTTTTTCTACGGCCATGCTGTCGTATCTCGGCGATGAACTAGGCTGGAAAGAAGACCAACCCTACGAGATCTTAACAGGCGGTGTGCAGCCTTGGAGATACGGCTCCGATAACGAAATTGTGAACCTTACCGAAGACCTCGCATCTGCGTTGCGCGATAATCCTAAAATGCGAATCCTCGTCATGGGTGCTTATACCGATCTAGCAACCCCTCCCGAAGGCGTCGCTTACTCCTTTCGCCAGTTAACCGGCGTGTCCCCCTCCCTTCTGAATCAGGTGAAATATACTTTTTATGATGCCGGCCACATGTTTTACACCAATCCAGACGATCTCACAAAGTCACGCAAAGATATGGTGGAGTTTTTGAATTTTCAAATTTCAAATCCCAAATCTCAATGAAGACAGCGATTCTCCCAGCGCCTCGCATCAAATCTTTTGGAATTTGAAAGTTGGAATTTGAAATTTGAAGCTTAGCTTCGCTGCATGCGCCTCGACGATACGTTTGCCACTCTCAAAAAACAGAATCAAAAAGCCTTCATTGCCTATGTGGCGGCTGGTGATCCTTCGTTTGATCTTTCTTTGGAAATCATGCATACATTGGCAGATATTGGTGCCGATGTGATTGAACTAGGATTACCATTTTCCGATCCGCTCGCGGATGGGATCGTCAATCAAATGGCTGCGGATCGGGCTTTAAAATCAGGCATGAATACGGCTCGAACACTTGAGCTGATCAAAGCATTCCGGGAAAATAACGACAAGACCCCTATCGTTCTATTTGCTTATCTGAATCCGATTTTTACCTACGGCTTCTCGCGTTTCCAAAAAGATGCTGTCGCGGCCGGCGCAGATGGGATTTTGTTACTCGATCTTCCACCAGACGAAGCTGAACTTTCCTCTGAGCTTTCTGAGAATAAAGCCCTCTCCCACATCCGTTTGATTGCTCCATCCACACCACCTGAGCGTGTCAAAATGCTCGCTGAAAAGGCTGAAGGTTTTATCTATGCACTTTCACGCAGCGGAGTCACGGGTGGGCATTCCGCACCTGCCGCAACGATTCCGGCCCAAGTAGCTGGCATCAAACAATACACGAACGTTCCCGTTTGCGTTGGATTCGGTATTTCAAATCCAGAGCAAGCCGCACTAGTCGCAAAATCTGCTGACGGTGTGATTGTTGGTTCAGCCATCGTAAAACGCATCGAAGAAAATCTTGATAACCCTGCTCAAGCCGTCAGGGACTTTGCTAAGCCTTTGATTGATGCGATTCGCTGAATCGGTAATTCGCTGAATCGGTAATTCGGTAATTCGGTAATTCAGACCCACCGAAACACCGAAACACAGCTTGAACTCCCAAGCTCCCTTATCCATCTTCACACCAGTTTCACCAATTACACCCATGCTTCTCCACTTTTACAAAATGAATGGCGCCGGTAACGATTTCATCGTCATCGACAACCGTGACTTATCGATTTCCCTCGACGAGGATACCATCGCTGCACTCTGTGATCGCCATCGCGGCATCGGTGCAGATGGTTTGTTAGCTGTCGAGCCGGCGGAAAAAGGAGCCGACTACAAATTCCGCTACTACAACGCGGATGGTGGCGAAGCTGAAATGTGTGGAAACGGCGCTCGGTGCTTTGGTTTCTTCACGGCGCATCTTGGTGATGAAGAACAGGAGCTTCCATCAAGCGTCTCATTTGAGACTATCGCCGGTATACTCACAGCAGAAATCATTGGAGAAGAAGTCCGCATCGCGATGTCAGAACCAAAAGACCTTCAGCTCAATACTCCTGCTAAAGTCGAAGGCTTTTCCTGCGTGATCCATTCACTCAACACCGGTGTGCCGCACGCGGTAAGTTTCGTGGATGACCTAGAAAATACCGATGTCTTCAACGTGGGTTGTGCTGTGCGCAATCATTCACAATTCGCTCCAAAAGGCACAAACGCGAACTTCGCTAAAGTGCTTGCTCCAGATCACATCGCCATCCGCACCTACGAACGCGGAGTCGAAGATGAAACTCTCGCTTGCGGAACGGGTATGGTTGCTAGTGCACTCATTCACCACTTACTGACTGGTGCAGCGTCACCGATCAAAGTCGATGTCGAAGGCGGCGATACTCTCACTATTGGATTTGAAAAATCCGGAGATCAAACCTTTAAAAACGTCACCCTCACTGGAC
>CAWUUP010000072.1:0-4514 GCA_963925255.1 uncultured Luteolibacter sp. | reverse complement strand
GCCATATTTCCTGGGAACCGAGAAGGCACCTTACAATCCAGCACGTGCGGCCGATACCCAGAAATGCATTCGTGCAGGCGGTAAACACAACGATCTCGAAGATGTCGGATACGACACGTATCACCATACGTTTTTCGAAATGCTCGGAAACTGGTCGTTCGGTGATTATTTCAAAAAGGAAGCCATCGCTTGGGCTTGGGAGTTGATCGTTGAACGCTGGGGCGTGCCGGCTGGTCGTCTTTACGCCACGGTTTATTCTCCTGCAGAAGGAGATCCATCTACCTTCGACCAAGAAGCCTATGATCTCTGGGCGGAACTTTTCAAAAGCAAAGGACTCGATCCCGCCGTGCACATCGTCAATGGCAACGTCAAAGATAACTTCTGGATGATGGGTGATACCGGTCCGTGCGGTCCGTGCTCAGAACTCCATGTCGATCTCACTCCAAATGGTGATTCCGGCGGTAAGCTTGTAAACCAAGACTCTGATCTCTGCATCGAAATCTGGAACCTCGTTTTCATTCAATACAATGCTGAAGCTGATGGAACTTTCCGTGATCTTCCTTCGCAACACGTGGATACCGGCATGGGCTTTGAGCGTGCATGCTCGTTGATCGAGAATACCAAGGGATTCACCGATTTTTCTAACAAGCCGACCAATTACGCGACCGACGTCTTCCAACCGATTTTCCGGAAGCTCGAAGAACTCAGCGGAAAAATTTACACAGATATTTATCCATCACCGAGTGCGGATCGCTCGGCCTTTTCTGAGGAGATGAAAACCGCTGTGGCCTTCCGTGTTATCGCGGATCACCTGCGCACACTTTCATTCTCCATTGCCGATGGAATCATGCCGGGTAATAACGGCCGGAACTATGTTCTCCGCCGGATTCTCCGCCGTGCAGTGAGATACGGCCGCCAACTCGGATTTTCCGGTGAAAAACCATTTTTCGGTAAGCTTGTTGGCGCCCTTGTTGAACAAATGGGCGATGTTTTTCCAGAGTTGAAAAATCGTGAGGATGCAGTTCGTGCAACTTTAGAAAATGAAGAATCGAGTTTCAACCAGACCTTAGACAGGGGACTCAAGCGTTTCGAAGAAGCGACTTCTGATATTGGTCACAATGAGTTATCGGGAGATGTCGCGTTCCAACTATACGATACCTTTGGTTTCCCGATCGACCTGACCGAATTGCTTTGTGCGGAGCGTGGCTTGAATCTCGATATGCCTCGCTTCGAGAAATTGATGGATCAACAGCGCAAGCAAGCGCAGGCCGCTCAGAAATCCACGATCGTCCGAGCTTTGGATATTTCTTCAGAAGCTGTGACTGAATTCATCGGTTTTGGTCATGACGAAACCGAGGCTACGGTCCTGGAAATTCATCCTCAGGAAGATTCTCTTTTTGTCATCACAGATAAGACAGTTTTCTATGCAGAGATGGGCGGACAAAGCGGCGACACTGGATTCATTATCATCGATGGCAATGAGATCTCAATCTCCGGCACTCAACAAATCGGCAAAGCCCGTGCTCACATTGTCTCTTCATCCTGCGGACTCGTGGTTGGCGATCAAGTTGTTCTCAAAATTGATACCGCTCGCCGTCGGCCCATAGAAGCTCATCACTCCGCAACGCACCTTCTTCATTGGGCACTTCACGAAGTCGTTTCGAAAGATGCGGCTCAGCAAGGCTCATCGGTCGATGAAAGCCGCTTACGTTTCGATTTCAACAGTGCTGCCGTGACTCCTCAGCAGATTTCCGAGATGGAGGAAATGGTCAACGGTGCGATCAAGCAGGGGATGCAGGTCTCATGGACGGAAGTGAAACACGCCGATATCAAAACTCGCACCGACATCATGCAGTTCTTCGGTGATAAATATGGCGATACGGTTCGTGTGGTTCAGATCGGTGGAAGTGCTCATCAACTCGACGGACCTTCCATGGAGCTTTGCGGTGGAACTCACGTCCGTAACACCAGCGAGATCGGGCTTTTTAAAATTAAATCCGAAGGAGCGATCGCTTCCGGCGTGCGCCGTATCGAGGCTGCTTGTGGTGAATCCGCTTGGGAATATATTCGTGAGTCGATTGAGAAGTGGGATAGCGAAATCAAGGCTGCCAACGAGAAACTCAAAGCTGCTAACGAGAAATTGTCTGACCTCGGCGAAGAGATCATTACCGTCAACGCGTTCCCACACATCATGGGCGCGATGCTGGTTGAGCGTGCGGATATTTCTCAGATCAACGCAATCTTCGACCATGGGATGCGCGCATTGGAAGAAACCAAAGAAGCCGCCATTGAGGCCGAGAAACGCATCAAAAAGAACCAATCTGCCCAAGCCGCAGCGCTCGCCGATGAAGCGCTAACTGACCTAATCGCCAAAGGTGATCCAATTATTGTAAGCTTCGAAGCAGATGCATCACTTCTTCAAGAGCTTCAGAACGG
Source organism: uncultured Luteolibacter sp. (assembly GCA_963925255.1). Lineage (GTDB taxonomy): Bacteria > Verrucomicrobiota > Verrucomicrobiia > Verrucomicrobiales > Akkermansiaceae > Luteolibacter. The sequence continues at coordinate 2,078 of CAWUUP010000072.1, read as the reverse complement.
TCTCAAAAAGAAGAACTTCGCTGGGCCAGCATTGCTCGTCGTCGATGACGGAGAAAAACTTCACCTCGCCGTTCATTGTGGAGCAGATGCTCTAACAAAAGGTTTGAAAGCTGGAGATCTTCTCCGCGACCTCGCTGCTATGGCTGGCGGTAAAGGCGGTGGTAAGCCGGATCAAGCGAGAGGAGCTGCGCCAGATCGGAGCAAGCTGGAAGAGATTAAGGCGATGGCAAAGTCCATGTTTTGAGCGTGATGCTTCACCCGGCGATGGCGCCCTCCCTTTATGCGCCGCCACGTTTGCGCTCATCTAATCTTCCCTCCGCATAAGCGGTGAAGACTTTCCAAATCTCGTCACGGACGCGGCGGAAGACTGCGAATTGTTCTTCCTCTGTGCCAGTGGCATGGGCGGGATCGTCGAAAGGCCAGTGGTGGCGGTTCATCTGGCCGGGGAACATAGGGCAAGCTTGATCCGCATTTCCGCAAACGGTGATCACGGTCTCTACCTGATCTTCGAGGAAAATATCCATGTGCTTGGAGTGGTGGTCGGTGGTGTTGATCCCGATTTCGTCCAGCGCACGAATCGCGAGTGGGTGAACATATCCGGCAGGCTTTGAGCCGGCGCTTTCAACGCGGAATTTTTCACCAAGGGCTTTACGCAAGATGGCTTCGGCAAGATGGGAGCGGCAGGAATTTCCGGTGCAGAGAATGAGGATGGCGGGTGGTTTCATGAGATTTGATTTTTCAATGATCGACGGATTCGGAATGAAACCAGCCTCTGGTGCGTTGGCAAAAACGAACGAGCATGAGCATAAGAGGCACTTCGATCAAAACGCCGACGACAGTGGCTAGCGCGGCACCAGAGCTGAGGCCGAAGAGCATGACAGCGGTGGCGATAGCGACTTCGAAATGGTTTGAAGCGCCGATCATTGCGGTCGGAGCTGCATCCTCGTAAGAGAACTTCATTAGCTTAGCGGCGGCGTAGGTGATTGCAAAAATGAAGATGGTTTGAAGTGCTAGTGGGATGGCGATCCAAAGAATGATCAGGGGATTAGCTAGGATGGTCTCACCTTTGAAGCTAAAAAGCAGAACTAGGGTGGCGAGTAGAGCTATGATGGAAATAGGTGTGAGGTAGCGGAGAAACTTTTCCTGAAACCATTCTTCACCTTTGGCTTTCATGATCCATGTGCGTGAGAAATATCCGGCAATTAATGGCAGTGCGACATAGACACCGACCGATAGAAGCAAAGCCTCCCAAGGGACTGGCATTTTATTTACACCTAACAACCATCCGCCAAGTAAACCGTATAGAAACAGCATGGCTAGTGAATTAACGGCTACCATTACCAGCGTGTGACCTTGATTGCCTTTTGCAAGATGGCTCCAAACTAAAACCATTGCGGTGCAAGGAGCGATGCCTAACAGAATCGATCCAGCGATGTAGGAGCGGTATAGTTCTACTGTAGATCCATCTTTCACAATTTCTGTTCCTGGTAGGAAATCTTTAAATAAGAATCCAAGAAAAAGGGTCGCGATAGCGAACATTGTGAAGGGTTTGATAGCCCAGTTGATGATGAGGGTGAGGAGCACCGGCTTCGGGTTGCGACCAGCTTTCACGACCTTGCCAAAGTCGATTTTCACCATGATAGGATACATCATAAAAAATAGGCATATAGCGATAGGGATGGAGACGACAGGCGCGCCGTTCACGTAAATTGACATGCCGTCGAGGCTCTTGGCTAGGTCTGGTGCGATTTTGCCAAGGGCAATTCCAGCAATGATGCAGAGCCCGACCCATAGGGTGAGTTGACGTTCGAAGAGGTTCATAAATTAAATGCGTTCTAACAGGTTTTCCCAGGTCCACAGCAAGAGACTTTACCGCCGAGTGCAGGAAGTCGAGTGATGGCAGGCAATCCGCAAAGCTCAGGAGCGAGGCATTCTGTGTGTTTATTAGCTAGGACAAGAATGACGGCCTCATCAGTGACATCGTGAGTGCTGATGGTGTATTGGGAAATAACTCGGTCTTCATATTCAATCTCTACTGGAACCTTATCGTCGGGCAGCACGGTTTTTCCTTTTTCAAG
>CAWUUP010000071.1:0-13849 GCA_963925255.1 uncultured Luteolibacter sp. | reverse complement strand
TCACGGCGGAGGGGGCGCTCGGAAGCTTCGTTCTCGAGTTGATCGATGAGCACTTCAACTTCGTCTGGCCATTCAATAGGTTCTTGGGAAAACATTCTGCGGGGTCTTAGAGTAGGGAAGCGGGCTTTGCCAAGAGAAACTGATGATTAAAAAAAGGGAAGGGTTTCTAAGTTCTCTAACCCAATGATAGGAGTAGGTTTTTTCGCTGAAATTTAGAGCATCAAGTTTTGTTGACTAGAATATCGACATGGGGGTTTGGATGATAAATCCTTCTGATGTTAAACGATGAAGAAATGTCCATATTGTGCGGAAGAGATTCAGGAAGAGGCAGTGAAGTGCAGGTATTGCATGGAGTATCTCGATGAATCCAAACGGCCAGTGCTTGCGATGGCGCATGCGGCGACAGCGAGTGATGTGCCGTGGTATTGTAAGACGGGCATTATCATTCTGACTTTTTTGACTATGCCGCCCTTCGCGCTACCTCTTATCTGGCTTCATCCGAAGTTGAATATCATGTGGAAGATCGGGATCACGATCCTCATCGGATTGATGTGTTGGTGGATGTATCTGACTTTTGTAGCCTTAACCCAACAGTTCGATGAAGCGATGAAGATGTTGAATGGAATGCAGGTCTGATGCGTATGTAGAGAGCGATGCGATCAGGAAGGTTACATAGAAGAAATGAATGTTTAGAAATGGCGGCGAGTTTCGTGGCGCTACTGGGTTTGCGTGGTATGACAAGGATGGGACGCGCTTGGCGGATGGGTTTGAGAATTCATTACTAATCGGTACCAACAAGAGCACGCCTTTAGAAGACGGGCCGAATGCGAGGGGATGCAAAAGTTGCTCAAGACTATGACCGAAAAAGAGGGTGGTAGGACCGCGCCGTTGGAGAGCCGTGCCTTTGGCCGGCTACAACCGCACAGATAAGAGAAGAAGCAAGCCAGAGGCAGGCTCTCCAATATTGAGATTTAGAGTTTAAAATTTAAAATTTCGCGCGAAAGTCGATTCACTGACTGTTTTTTTTGACAAAAAGGTGGTGGAGCGGCTATGTCCCTGCTGAATCAAATTCAACCCCAGTCAATTATGAGCACAGTAACGACACAAAAGCATGTTTTCCAGGCAGAGATCCAACAACTGCTGGATTTGGTAGTGCATTCGCTTTACACGGATAAGGATATTTTCCTGCGCGAGTTGATCTCGAATGCATCGGACTCGATGGAGAAGGTTCGCCATCTTGAAGGCACAGAAAAAAACTTCAAAGATGCGGGAGCAGAACTTCAAATCACTTTGGAAGCGGATAAAGATGCTGGCACGGTGACTTTGACTGACCGTGGGATAGGGATGACTCGTGAGGAATTGATCGAAAACCTCGGCACGATCGCCCATTCCGGAACCAAAGCATTTCTCGAACAACTCAAAGCAACCGGCGGGAGTCCATCGGGTTTGATCGGTCAGTTCGGCGTGGGGTTTTATTCTGCGTTCATGGTCGCTGATAAGGTGGAAGTTTTCAGCCGTTCTTGGAAAGAGGATGCAGAAAGCCTGCGCTGGGAAAGCGATGGCAAAACTGGTTACGAGATTGAGACAGCGGATGAATTGCCACGCGGTGTTAAAATCGTGCTGCATCTCAGCGAAGCAAACAAAGAGTTCGCAGATGATTTCCGCATCAAAGGCCTGATCCAACGTTACAGTAACTTCGTTGGTTTCCCAATCTTGATCGATGACAAACGCATTAACGAAGTTGAGGCGCTGTGGTTGAAAAACAAATCCGAGGTTACGGATGAAGAATACAAAGCGTTCTATCAGTTCGCTTGTAAAGGTTTCGACGAGCCGAGCTACCGCCTGCATTTCAGTGCGGACGCACCAATCACGATTAACGCGCTCATCTTCACTCCTAGCGAGAATCCAGAGAAGACAGGCTTCGGTAAAGTCGATGGCGGTGTGGCTTTGTATTGCAAAAAAGTGCTAATCGATCCCGAGCCAAAAGGCTTGTTGCCAGAATGGTTGCGGTTCGTGAAAGGCGTGGTTGATAGCGCAGATCTTCCCCTGAATATTTCCCGTGAAACCATGCAGGACAGCGCGTTGGTTAGAAAACTAAACGGCGTGATCAGCAAGCGCATCATCAAGATGTTCGAAAAAGAAGCCGCGGCGGATCCAGCAAAATACCGCGATTTTTACAAGAAGTTCGAGCGCTTCTTCAAAGAGGGTATCGCTACCGATTTTTCTAACAAAGAGGCACTTGCTAAGTTGCTACGCTTCGAAACTTCCATGACCGATGCCGGTGAAGTGTGTAGCCTGACTGATTACGTCGGGCGGATGAAAGACGGTCAGGAAAAGATCTATTACTTGATTGGCCAGAATCGCGAACAAATCGAGAGTGGTCCATACATTGAGGCGTTCAAGGCGCGTGGCTTGGAAGTCATCTATTTCATGGATGCGGTCGATGAATACGTGGTCGATTCGCTCGGCGAGTTCGACGGCAAGAAGTTGGCATCCGTGCGTCATGCCGGCGTGGAGCTCGATGATGTAGATTCAGGTGAAGGCAGCCTCAGCGAGGAGCAGATCAACAGCCTGTGTGAGTTTTTAAAAACCGAGCTGGGTGATAAAGTCACCAAGGTTTCTAGCGGTAAGCGCTTGGTCGAAAGCCCAGTGATTGCCCTCGTTCCTGAGGACGGCATGAGCCCGCAGGTCCGCCAAATGATGAAGGCGATGGACGAGAATTTCAAAGACGAGGTAAAAATCGAACTCGAGATCAATCCCCGCCATGCGCTCATCAAGAAGCTTTCCGAAACCCGTGAGTCGCATCCCGAGGTCGCGAAATTGGTGGCGGCTCAGATGCTAGATAACGCACTCATTTCCGCTGGGCTTCTCGACGATGCCCGCGAGATGATCCTGCGCATGAATGCCCTCATGGAAAAGGCCATGCAATAAGAGGCATCGCCCATTGTGAATAACTTGTGAGGAGTCTGGGGTATTTCCTCAGACTCCTTATTTTTACATATATTTAAACGATTGCTTGGGTTTGGGTCATCGTGAACTCTTCACAGTTATTCACAATGAGTTTGAAATGCTTTAACTGCGAAGGGCAGAAAGTATACAAAAAGGTGGATATGACTTGTTTGCGACCGGGTTTAAAATGATCAATCAGGCGGCCCCAACGTCGGGATAAACGTCCCTGACTGCCCTGATTCGAGTGATTGACTCAAAATTCATAAGAGGTAGTATGAGCTTATTATAAAGCTCATGTTCAGAATTTTCAGCCAAGCCCTGCTATTCAGTTTAACCTTGGAGATGACTGCGCATGCGTTTGATGAGATCAAACCCAAGGACGATACCGAGTATATCAAGAAGTCGGCTCTGAAAATCGATACCTTGATCGCGAATTTTTACCGAATCAAGAAACTGCCGGTTCCAGAGGTGACAGATGACGCGATGTTCATGCGTCGCTCGTTTTTAGTGGCGCTAGGTCGGATTCCGACGGCGGAAGAGGCATGGTCATTCATCGAGATTGAAGACACCGACAAGCGGGCGGAGTTGGTGGATTATTTAATCAAATCGCGGGGTTATTCGAGTCATATGACGAACTGGGCGTTCGATTTGCTGAGGCTTCGGGATAACCGCCAGGGAGGTCAGGGAAATAATGAGCCTTATCGCAACTGGATCCGTGAGGCGATAGATCAGAATATGCCATGGAATCAATTTGTGGATCAATTGATCAGCAGCACGGGCAATGGTTGGGATCCAAAGACGGCAGCGGTTGGTTATTACACAAGTGATCGCGGGATGCCTTTAGATAATTTATCCAACACCATGCGGGTGTTTCTCGGCACGCGTATGGAATGCGCTCAATGCCATGACGATCCGTTCGGCGAGACAGAGCGGAAAGATTTTTATCATTTGGCGGCATTCACGCACGGGCAGGAAGAATTGAATCAGTCGTTGATGAGTAGACTTTGGCTGGAGCTCCGAGATAATAGGGAGTCGAGAGTAATTGAGTATCAGGTGGGTCAGTTATTCTGGGATAAAATTTATGGGATGTCTCTAGGTGGCGGTGGCGAGGGTCGGATTACTTTGCCTTCGGACTATCAGTATCGGGATGGAAAGCCCGGAGAGATTTTGGGTGGTAGGACTCCATTTGGAAAATCGGTTAGAACATCGGATCGGAATAATGATGACAAGAGTCGGGGAAAATTATCTGAGTGGATAACGGATAAAACGGGTCCTCAGTTTGCATCTGTGATTGCGGACCGGATGTGGAAACGCGTGATGGGCAAAGGAATTTATGAGCCCGTAGATGAGTATATTGAGGCTTCTAAAACGGTTTATCCTGAATTGATGACCTATCTCTCTACCTTGATGGTCGCGCTCGATTATGATCTTCGAGCTTTTCAGAAGGTGCTGCTTTTGACGAAAACTTTCCAATTTGCGACCAATCCAAATCCATCGAGTATAGATGGTGGAGATGATTTTCACGGTAGAAAAATTGAGAGGCTTTCAGCGGAACAGATTTGGGATTCTCTGATCACGCTTTCAAACGGTGACCCAGATAAACTTCCAAGTCGGAGTGTGGATCATCGGATTTACATCGGTGGGCGGCCGGTCTTGGTTGGCGAAATGGATATGGTCGAGCTTTCCAATGAAGTGCTCGCCTTAGAAACCGAGGAGAGCGTTAGAAATTATTTCAAAGATTTTTTAGATCGCACAAAAAAAGGCAGCGTCGCGAAGAAAGATGATTCATCGATGATGATGACGGAAACCGTGCAAAAGTACGGAGTGGATTCAGCGGTGAGGGCATCGGAATTACCATCGCCTGCGCCGCGAGAGCATTTCCTCTACTTGTTCGGAGCATCCGATCGTGAGGTTGTCGAGTCGGCCAGTAAGGATCCCAATGTGGGACAGATGCTTTCGCTCATGAATGGCTTCGTGCAACGGCAACTGGTGAACAAGCCAGATGCGCATGTTTACAAGAGTCTCCAAAATGTGACGTCGACCCATGAGAAAATCCGGCGTTTGTATCTTGCGATCTTGAGTCGTCCTCCTACCACTCAGGAAATGGAATGGATGCTAGCCGAAGTCGAATCTGCGGGAGATCAAGCGTATCCGAACATTGTCGCGGCCTTGGTGATGTCATCTGAATTCGTTTTCCTTCAATAATTTTTAATTCTTAACCCAAACGATAAATGAATCACCTTGAGTTGAATCGCGCCGATGAGCTGACGCGCCGGCATTTCATGTTAAACGCGGCGCGGACGTATCTCGGTGTGCACCTTTTCCCTATGTTGGGCGCTTCGGTGGCGAGTGCCGCACCTGCGGCGGTTGGTGCCGGGAACAAAGCGAAATATGTGATCTATCTTTATATGTCTGGCGGGATGAGTCACTTGGATACCTTTGATCCAAAGCCTAAGAAAAAAGCAGTGATGGGACCGACAGAAACGATCATGGGTAAGGCTGACCTTGAGATCAGTGGATATTTACCCAAGACCGCAGAGGTCACCGACAAGATGTGCATCATTAACTCAATGAGTTCCACCCAAGGTGCGCATGAGCAAGGAAGCTATATGATGCATCATAGCTACTCGCAGCGAGGAACCATACGTCATCCGGCATTTGGTTCTTGGGTTTTGAAGCTTGCTGGGCCGATCCATCCGGAGCTTCCTGGATTTATTGCGATCAACACACCTACAGCAGTGACGTCAGGTGGATTTTTCGGGGCGAAATTTTCGGCGGCGCCCATCGGCAGGCCCGAGCAAGGTCTGCAGGATTCGAGGCGTCCTACAAATGTTTCGGAAGGTGATTTTGAGCGGCGTTTATCGTTGGCGGATAAGCTCAATCAGCAGTTTCATTCGCGCTATCCGAATGCGGATGTCAAAGCCTACGAAGAGCTTTATCGAGATGCGATTTCGCTGATGAAGTCGTCTGATTTGGCGGCGTTTGATTTATCAAAAGAAACTCAAGCGACGCGTGATATGTATGGATCAGGAAATTTTGCCCAGGGTTGTTTGTTGGCGAGAAGATTGATTGAGAATGATGTGCGTTTCGTTGAAGTGCAATTGGGTGGTTGGGATACGCATTATGATAATTTTGCGGGAGTTGAGGGACGTTGTAAGGAATTTGACCAAGCCTACGCTGCCTTGCTAACGGATCTAGAGGAGCGAGGTAAACTTAAAGATACCTTAGTTGTGGTGGCGACGGAGTTTGGCAGAACCCCAGAAATCAAGAGCGAGCATAAAGATGGCCGCGATCATCATCCATCGGCATTCAGCTGCGTCTTGGCAGGTGGTGGGATCAAAGGCGGAGTGAAATATGGCCTAACCGATACGTCTGGCGGTAAGGTGAAGAATGATTTGGTGACCGTTCAAGATTTCAATGCGACCATCGCCTACAGCTTGGGCTTGCCTCACGATTTGGTTTTGATGTCACCCTCGAAGCGGCCTTTCAAAATAGCAGATCAGGGGAAACCTATCACCTCGATTTTCGGTTAGAAATCGAGGTGTTTTACGAAGGTTTGATTCTACGAATCTTGCGGCTACCGTCAGGCTGATGTGTGAATTCTAGCCATTGGGTGTGCTCGGGGAAAAGCTCGGGGAATAGGTCCGCCCATTCGCAAATTACGACGGCTTCGTCATCTAGGTATTCATCCCAACCGAGATCAATGAGTTCATTAGCGGATGTTAAACGGTAGAAATCGAAGTGATAAGTGGGGCAAGAGCCATCTGTGTATGCATTGACGATGCTGAAGGTGGGGCTGGTAACGGCGGTTTCTGGCTGGTGATGTTTTAAAAAACCCTTGGTCCAATGGGTTTTTCCGCTACCTAAATTTCCAACCAATGCAAATACATCTCCAGGTTTTGCTTGAGCGGCAAACTCTGCACCAAGATCTATCATTCCCTCTGGTGAGGATGCAGTGAAATCTGAGTTCATGGCGTTTTCGTATGTTTCGTCAACACGGCTCGCACGTCTCCGATGTAAACAGCTGCACGTAGCTCCAGAGGAATCCGATCGGTATCATCAGAAAGCCAAAGGGTGACTGGCTTCTTGAGTTTTTTATAAGCGACCAGTTCGTTGGTCTTTGCGTTAATTTTTCGCAGTGCAAAGCTCAGACGGATAGCGTCTTTGCCTTCGTGCTGTTCTTTCGCTTCGACACTTACTTTGAGGAGGTAGGCGCTCTTGAAAGGAAGGATAAGCATCGTGTGAGTATCTCCGACATCGAGCTTTTGGCTCCTGACAAAAAGGATAGCAGAGAATAAGTCTCGGACATCTGGCTGGCTGAAGGTTTGTGTTAGAGTGGTTTTTTTTGAGGTATCGATTTTGGTGGTGATCTCTTCAACCTCAACCTTAGCGGTACTATATTGATTCGTGGTGACGATTTTTTCTTCCGAATCCGTTTCGGTGGATTTGAAGTATAGAGATTCCAAGGTCGTGGGGTTGATTTCCGACCAATAGGCGTGGTTGTAAGGGAAAAGTTTTTTTGCGAATCCCTGACTGTATCCGGTAGATTTAACAACGAGATGTCCGGGTTTGCTGACCTTTTTTGGGGCGATCTCGATATCGAGGTAACCGGCCTGGACGATTCCTTTCCAGCTAAGCGAAAACTCTAATTTGCAGCTTTCAATAGCTGAGTGCGTTCCCGGTGTTGATGAAGTGATTTCCTTGGTCCATTCTGGAGTTGCGTGCAGCATGACTGAAGCAAGGACGAGAAGAAAAACAACTCGGAGAGGAGATGAGTAGTTCATCAAAGTGATCTTACGCGCTAAATCCATGATCGTGTGTGATTGAACTGACCCATATTGTCCGAACCCTGCACCAACCATAGCGGTCAGCAAAGCTCCAGAGATAACAGGTTGTTTGGAGTTCATGGTTTTTTCGGTTGAGGGGTATTCGAAACAGGAATTTCAGGCTTTGGCAAGGATGCAAGAAGCCGATGTCATTGGGAAACGTAAGCCCCGTTAGCTTCAGGAGTTAAAATGGGTGGACTGATCTCGTATGTGATAAACGTTCAGAGCTCGATTTCGACCTTGCGTCAGAATGCATCAATCGCTTTCTGAATCTTCGCTGCATTTGGTTTGGATTCCGGCTTTGATAGAGCGCTGGCGCGACTTGTTAGATATGGAATCATATCTGCACGGATCATTTACACGCCTACAACTTACAAACGGTGAATGACTCGGTTGTTTTTTTGTGAAAAATGACCTTTCCCACGCGACCTGGCTGATCCAAGTGCGCCAGAGCTTGAGAGAAATCAGCTAAGTCAAAAGTGCTGTTGACCGTTTGGATGAGTTTGCCGGAGCTGACGAGCTCAGCGAGCATCGCGTAGGTTTGGTTTAAGGTGGTAGGAACGGAGTTGCGGATCCAATGAGTGACCCAAAGGCCGCGCAGGCGGATATCGTTGAAGATTAAGGCACCGTTTGGAACGGTTAAGGGTTTTTTTGCCATTGCACCATAGGTGATATGAGTTCCGCTCGGGCCGAGTAGCTTCATGATACGAAGTGCACTATCGCCGCCGACTGCGTTGAAAGCGAGCTTGGCACGATCTTTCCCGAGCGTCTCCAGAGCATCCGCATATCCCGCCGGTGAGTCTTCAAAAACCTCAGTGGCTCCTAGGTTTTTTAGTTCTTGGGTTAGCGAGCTGTTTCTCAAAAAGCAAAGAGTCCGAATCCCCAAGTGTTTGGCGAGCTGGATGGTGCACTGACCAACCCCCGAATTTGCCGCATTGAGGGTGACCCAATCTCCGGGTTGCAGCGATTCGAAATGAGTTAACAAAAGGAAAGCGGTTGCTGGATTAACCTTCAGCATCGCGGCTTGTAGCGGATCGATTCCGCTTGGAAGTCGAATCAGATTTTGCTCATGGGTAATGGCATGATCTGCCCAACCACCGATTCTGGAAATGGGGATGACTGAGTCGCCGGGGGAAAATAGTTTAGACTGGCTTTCAAGTATCGTCGCCACGCATTCGATGCCGGCGGTGGCGGGTAATTCAGGTTTCACCCCGTATGTCCCCTCAATGAAATTCAGATCGGCGGGATTGATAGGCGAGGCTTGGATTTCAAGCAGGACTTCCCCGCTTTTCAAAGGCGGCAAGGTGAATGCTTCAAGACTCAATACGGAGCTAGGGACTCCGAATTGGCTGAAGACAAGATGCCGACTTTTCATGATTCGTTTATGGATTATTCTTGGCTGGGCGGGAAAGAACCGTTACTTGGACGCCGTCATGACACGTTCTTCCATTGAGCTTTCGATTAAAGTTTTCCTAGTTTGCTTAATCGCGGTGTTTATTTTCACTGTGGTGAGAGTGTTGGGAATGTTTTCCTGAAATCGCTCCGATACATCAAAGTAAGTTTTTTGGCAAAAGATCAGATAATTTTTTGATCGCGTCGGCCTGATGACGATTTGCAATAAGTAAAGCGTCTTGGGTTTTAACGATGATCAAATCATCCACTCCTAGCAGAGCGATGTGGGTTCCGTCAGTCGCGTTGAAGACGATGTTATTTTCGGAATCGATTTGAGAAATGCTCTGATTGGTGCGGTTGTTGTCGCCTTCTTCTTGAAGGTATTTCGCGATCGAGACCCATGATCCGACATCGTCCCAATCGAAGGTGGCTTCAATATTGAGCACGCGATCGGCTTTTTCCATGAGGGCGTAGTCGATCGATACGGGAGTGAGTTTCGGGAACTGAGCTTCGATGGTTGCGAGGACGTCTTTGGATTTTCTCAGTTCTGAAATGAATTCAGCAAGCTCGGGTGTGTGCGCTGCGAGTTGCTTGATAACGGCCGCAAGGGACCAAACAAACATTCCAGCATTCCAAGAAAAGCCGCCGGCCTTGAGGAATTCTTCGGCGAGCTCTGTGTTGGGTTTCTCGCGAAAGCGTTTCACTTCAAAAGGTGAATGTTGAAATTCCGTGCCAGCAATCGATGCACGGTCGCCGCGTTCGATGTAACCGTATGACGGGCAGGGCCAAGTGGGCTTGATGCCGATGGTAACCAATCCATCCGAATACTCCGCGCAATTTAGTGCGTCTTTCATCACCGATAGATAAGCATGATGATCTTTGATCAGTTGATCAGATGGTAAAACCATCATAACCGCATCGGGATTGCGCGCGGCGATCAGCCCAATCCCAAGCGCGACGGCGGGTGCGGTATCTCGCTTGGCGGGCTCTGCAAAAATATTTTCAGCCGGAAGCATGGTGGCAATTTCACGCACGGAATCGACCTGCAGTGAGTTAGTTAAGATCAAAATATTTTCAACCGGAACCAGGCCAGCGAGTCGGTTGATCGTTTCCTCTAGTAGGGTTCCATTTCCAAAAAGATCGAGGAGTTGCTTGGGCTTGTCATTGCGGCTGAGAGGCCAGAAGCGCGTTCCAGAGCCGCCAGCGAGGATTAGGGCGTAAGTGTTTTCAGGAGATGGCATGCGCATGGGACGATAGCCGATATTGGGAATTCGGGGAATCACAATATCTTTTATGGTAGAATGATTTTCTTGAGTTGTCGGAACGGATTCAAGTGGTTAGTATCAGGCTATGTCAGATCAGCACATAGACGCCACGCCGGTATGGGTAGAAGGTAGCACCTTGGCAGCCCCTGTGATTCTTGGAGCAGCAGCAGGCCTCTTGGTAGGCGATATGATGCATAGCAATGCGAGACGCGGTGTTGGCATAAGCCTCGGAATCGTTGGAATTTTAGCGCTTCTACCGATTGTCGTCGACGGTGTGGCAGGCCTGATTACCGGTCCTCGGAGCAAATTCGGTGTGAATCGTAAAATTCAGAAAATCCGAGATATCGGGATTGGTTCGCCCTCACAAGACGACGTTGATGAGGTTTTACGGGAGCAAGGTGTCATTTAGGTAGGGAAACTAGGTAAATTTTTTCGAAAAATATTCCGTGAAATTCGGAATAAATCAGCGACGGTATCGCTCTTAGAAGTAGAAAACAAAAATTATCCTTATGGCCTACGAATCCGATTCCAGTTTAAAACTCTATCTTCGCGAGATTTCAAAAACTCCTTTGCTTACGGTTGAAGAAGAAATCCAGCTTGCTGAGCGCATCAAAAATGGTGACCCGGAAGCCCGGGCGCACATGATCCGTGCGAACCTGCGCTTGGTGGTTAAAATCGCTCAGGACTACTCCAATTATGGACTCCCCGTCACAGATCTTATTTCCGAAGGAAACATTGGCCTGATGAAGGCTGTTGAACGTTTCGATCCCGAAAAAGGAGGCAAGCTCTCCACCTACGCAGCATGGTGGATCAAACAATCGATCAAACGCGCTTTAGCCAATCAGTCAAAAACCATTCGCCTGCCGGTTCACATGGTGGACAAAATCGCCAAGATGCGCCGCATTTCATCGCTTCTCGCAGAAGCCTTGGGTCGCGAGCCGACGGATGAAGAGTTAGCGGATGAAGTGGGTCTTCCACGCCGTAAGCTTGCGATGTTGAGACAGGCATCTCACCGCCCAGCCTCACTCGATGCTCCAATCAATGAAGGTGAAGCCACCGAGTATGGAGAAGTGATCAGCGATGAGCGCGCGGAAAGTCCTCTCGAGATGCTTGCTGATAAAAATATGCACGGCGAAATCGATGGGCTTCTCTCGTTGCTGGACGAACGTGAGCGCCGCATCATTGATGAGCGTTTCGGATTAAATGGCAAAAAGCCGCTGACTTTGGAAGAAGTTGGTCGTGAATTCGGCGTGACACGTGAGCGTATCCGCCAGCTTCAAAATTCAGCTCTTGCCAAGATGCGCCGTGCTTTAAGCAAAAAAGAGAAGCCATTGCCTAAACCCGTTAGTGGGCTCGCATAAGGTTTTTCTATTTTTATAGCCCGGTTTTTTCAATCAACGCACGCAGCTGCTGTTGAAACTCCATGATGTCCTCACGTGAGGGCTGGTAACCGTCTGTGGTGAAATTAAGAGTTGGGCGACCTGTTTGATCGAGGCTCCAGGTGCCAAGCTGGCCATCGCTAAACGTGACTTTTCCGCTGACCACACTGCCAGGAAGAGGAATCGCATCCATGGTGACATAGGTGGCCCCATCGGCAGGAAATGCTGTTTCAGTGACTTCCAAAATCGGCTCTGGTTCTTTTTCTATAAGCAGTTCAATGCCTAGATCGAGAATGAGAAAGCGTGTGTCCATGTAAGTTGGAGAATGATCCATCTCTTCCCTGATGCGTCGTTGGATTTCGGGGAGCTGTGCGCCCTCAGAGGCCCATACCTTGATCTCTGAAATTTGCTCTGCCGTGAGCTGTTTGGAACTGAACATAGTTGAACCCTGATGATTCCCCGAAACTTTCCCAGAACAATAGCAGGATCAAATTTGGAAAGATCAACCGCGAATGAACGCTAATGGACGCGAATAAGATCATTTCTGATACCTATGTGATTTCTTAAAAATTTACCGGTAAGGTTTTAACCTGTAAAAATGATCAAGATTCTTAAAATTAGCGTTCATTCGCGCCCATTTGCCTCCGGCTATGTTCACTGCGCTAGCATTGTGGTTTTCCTCATTTTTCCCCCTGAAATAGTCTCAGAAATACTCTTGGCAAATCGATGGGCGCGGCAAAGCATCTAGTCATGTCAGCGACTGCTTATCTTAAGGAAATGTTCGATCTCACTGGTAAGACCGCTGTGGTGATCGGAGGAACGGGTGAACTCTGCGGAACGATGGCTGTTGGCCTCGCTCGTGCTGGTGCAACAGTGGTTCTTGGTGGTCGCATTAAAGAGAAGGCGGAGAAGCGACTTGCTGAAATCGAATCATACGGCGGCAAAGGATATTTTGTTCCAGTTGATGTGACATCCCGCCAATCTCTCCACGATATGTTAGATGCGGTGTTGGAGAAATCCGGTGGAGTGGATATTTTGGTCAACGGCGCTGGCACCAACTCACCGACGCCGTTTTTGGAAATCTCCGAAGAAGAATATTCACGCATCATTGATACCAACCTCACCGCGATCTTCCGCGCCTGCCAAGTGTTCGGTCAGTATTTCGTCGATGAAATGAGACCTGCTTCAATTATCAACCTCGGTTCGATTTCCGGTCTTAATCCGCTTTCACGTGTGTTCACTTACTCCGCTTCGAAGGCAGCTGTTCACAACCTCACCCGCAATCTTGCTCGCGAGTGGGCAGACAAAGATATCCGCGTCAACACGCTCGTCCCAGGATTCTTCCCAGCAGAGCAAAACCGCAAGGTCCTCGATGAATCTCGTGTGTTAGATATTCTCCGTCATACGCCGTCGTCACGCTTCGGCAACGCAGAAGAACTCATCGGTGCGACGCTCTTGCTCGCCTCCCCGAAAGCGTCATCCTTCATCACCGGCATGGAAATGATCGTCGACGGCGGTTTTCAAGCGATGAGCATCTGACCGGAGAGCCGCTTTCCAAGTGGGCTAGCTTAGTTCTGAAATTTCTCACGGCACCCGCGGAAATTTAGAGAAATCCGGTTGGCGTTTTTCAAGAAAGGCTTCTTTACCCTCTTTGCCCTCTTCGGACATGTAGTAGAGAAGGGTGGCGTTGCCGGCGAGATCGAGCAGACCCATTTGACCATCGCAGTCTGCGTTGAGCGCAGATTTCAAACAGCGTAGGGCAAGAGGTGAGTGCGCGAGCATTTCGCGGCACCATGTCACGGTCTCGGTTTCGAGTTCGGCGAGCGGGACGACGGTGTTGACTAAGCCCATGTCGAGGGCTTGTTGGGCGTCGTATTGGCGGCAGAGATACCAAATTTCTCTGGCCTTTTTCTGACCGACGATGCGCGCGAGGTAGCTGGAACCAAGTCCACCATCGAAGCTTCCAACTTTCGGGCCGGTCTGGCCGAAGCGAGCGTTGTCTGCTGCGATGGTGAGATCGCAAACGATGTGCAGGACA
>CAWUUP010000070.1:0-4558 GCA_963925255.1 uncultured Luteolibacter sp. | reverse complement strand
GCCGTGTGCAAACATCAGCACCACTGCCGCTGGAAGTGCGAGGTCGTTTTCAGGAACAGCAATGAGTGCAGCGATCGCGAGGAAAATATATCCCATGTGCATGACTGATGAACTTCCAAGCATGGTGTCCAAACGTTTTTGAGAAATGGTCACGAGACCAACCCAGAGAATATTTCCTAACAACAAAACCAACAAAGGGGTTAACCAAACTTGCAGTCCATCTGGAACCATTGGCAGCGCGACGCGTAACATGCCGTAAAGGCCAAATTTTTTCAGCACACCCGCATGTAACATCGCAGTAGGAGCTGGCGCACTTGCGTATGCAGGAGCGGCCCATGAATGAAACGGAAACAATGAGACTAAAGTTCCGAAGCCAATGATCAACAGAGCCGCGATACCTTTCTGTGCTGAAGGATCGATCGTGCCGGCTAAGTCTTTCATCGCACGCAGATCGAACGTTCCAGTGAGCGAGGCGAGCCAGACAAGACCAGCTAACAACACCAACGAGCCAAGACCTAGATAGATGGTGATTTTCCAAGCAACCCCGCGACGATCACCACGACCTAAAATCCCTATCATCAAGAAGGTTGGGATCAATGCCATTTCATGGAAGGCGTAGAAGAAAAATAAGTCGGTAGAAGCAAAAGCACCGATCGCACCCGCGGCAATCAAGAGTGAAGAACCGTAGTAAAGTTTTTCTGAACCTTCGGGAGCTTTGCTCGCATGCACCGCTGCGAAGGTCACGATGACAGAAAGCAAAACCATGATTAAGCTCATCGCATCGATGTAACCAAAGCCGAGATGCAGAGCGGGTTTTTCAAGAACAGTGAGAGAAAAATTCCAAACATCTTCTTTCCAGCAAAACACCGAACCCAAACCGAGTATTAAATTAATTCCAGAAGCAGCTAACGCAGTTCGGCGCGCGGGAGCACCGAGCAGAATCGCGATAAAAGCAAGGATCGGAAGAACGACTAAAAGAGTAAGCATATTGAAAATGGTGAAGTCTGCGGAATATCCAATTCCGCACCGCGAATACAGCGAACTTGAGGCTGCCCGAAAAGGGCAAAATAGCTAATTTTACAAGGAACTTACCTGAAACCTAAAACTAAGCGGAGTTTTTAGCCACTTTACCAAAATATTTGGGTATTATAGCAGACGGAGGATCAAAAGAGGGAGGAAGATAGCCAACCAAGAGCTTGGAACCAAAAAACCAAGCGCATGGAATTCTAAATACTCTATAGCCCCCAATTATTCGCTTTTTGCCTAAACCGCTTGATCAACTAACGTGAGAAAATTATATCGATCAGGAACCAAGCTTTCTGCTGCGACCTCGCGGGCGAGACCTAAAATCAATGAGTCGTCGATAATCTCGGATTTTTCCTCGCGCAACCAGAGACCGAAACCACAGATCAGTGAAGCGAAGCGACTGTCAGAGGATGCTTCTTTTTCAGAATCGCGTACCAGTTCAATAACAGGTGCAGTCTGGCCATCAACGCTCCAGAGCAACTGGCCAAGATCTTGACTTTTTGCCTCTAAGAGGATGGCAACAAGCGTTTCCTGACCAGCCGACAATTCCTGTGGCATGGATTTACGATCACGAGTGTTTTCCTCGATTTCGTAACCTAAGAGCCGACTTGAGATCACTGAGCTATCATTGCTTTTGAACTCGACCGAAAGTTTTGCACTACGATCGCGCGCTCCGCGAATTTTCACAAAGACCAAGCTACCAGAGGGACTCCATGGGCATTCGACAACTTCCGCACCTATTGAGGCACCATTTAAAAGAGCAACGATACCATTGGCATCCAGAGGAAACGCATTGAGCATTTCTTCGATTCTAACGTCCTGTCTGCTTGGTAAATTTCCAAGCTCACGGATCGAGCGTGTGATCTGAGTCAAACTCTTGTTACCGGCAATAAGTGGAAGCCCCATGCTTTTACTGGCCTGCCCGCGATTTTCAACAGCAACAAACTCGTCAAAGCTGGGCTTATTCGAACCATTCCCAACTTTTCTATCAGAGTCTCCGGTTTCTGGTGCAGGAAGCATAGTGACGATAAACATCGTAGCAGTCACCACCGCAGCCGCAGCTAAAGGCCAAGTCCAAACATTAAACATTTTACGTTGTGGCATCATACTGACAATTTGATCATGGTTAGAGACATCTTTCGCAGCTTGCATGATCGCGCTGCGCTGCCTTGGATGTAGCGTGTCGCTTTCCGTGCCTAAGAATTTTAAGAGATCAGCTTGAGAGCGCTCAATTTCCTTCACCGCTAATTTAAGCGCTGGATCTCCAGCGATTGCATGATCGAACTGCTTAGCCTCTCTAGCAGACAACTCACCTAACACATAGGCGATCCATCTTGGATCATCTTGTTCAATTTTCATCCGCAACTCCTTTCTCTATCATCCATCCACGTAAACGTTTCATTCCAGCATGAATCAGGAAACCAATGTTACCTGATGTCAGACCTGTCACGCGCTGGATTTCATCGTAACTCAATCCTTGTTGAAATTTTAACAAAATGACCTCCTTTTGATTATCAGAAAGCCGATCCATGTAGCGCATGACATCAAGATGTCGGTCGTTGTGTTCAGCCTTTTCTGTGGGCGAGTCATCATTACTTGCGATTTTGTGCCAGCCGACCTCGTCGAGCGGCGCGATGCGCTTGTCTTTGCGGATAACATCGAGGCAGCGATTCCGACAAACCGTGAACAACCAGCTTTTGAGATGAACTTTGACCTTTTTAGGATCCTGCTTACACAGGCGAATGAAGGTATCTTGCACGACATCTCGCGCTCGATCCAGGTCGTATAAGTAAGTTCTTGCATATCCAATAAGGGAGGACTCGTAGTCTGTGACAGATTGTTCAATGAATGATTCGAATTCCTGTGGGTTCAATTTCATCACATATCCACTGTTACAGTCCTTATCATCAACGCTCTCCACAGCTTTTATCTTTGATGAAATTTTCACTGCTTTGAATCATTTGATAAAATAGCTCAAATGTTCAAGCTCCAGCGCCAGATCGACATTGTTGACCGTAACATCGGCTGGAACCTCAAGCATGATAGGAGAAAAGTTCAAAATCCCCTGTATTCCACAGGCAACAAGCCGGTTAACTACTTCTTGAGCGAACCCGATTGGGACACATAATATGACCAATTTGATGTGATTTTTGAGAATAAATGCCTCCATTTCCGAAACATGATGCACTGGGATTTTTAATTCACGCGCTCGAGCATCTTCTGGATTGGCATCGAATGCAGCAACCACCTCGAAGCCTTCTTTCTGGAATCCGTGATATCTTAGTAAGGCCGAGCCTAAATTACCTGCTCCCACCAGGATGACCGGTTGCAACTGCTCCCTGCCCAACGCCTCACGAATCGTGGTGATCAAACCTGACACCGGATAGCCCAACCCACGCGTACCAATTTGCCCGATGTAACCGAGATCCCGCCTGAGTTGCGCGGATTTCACGCCTGCGGCCTTCGCAAGAGTGATCGAGCTGACGGTCTTCTGACCACTATCACTGAGCTTTTGCAAACAACGATGGTAGATCGAAAGCCGATAGATCGCCTTTTTCGGAATATCCAACTTTTCGTTTCTTTCCGATTCAGTATCCACAATTCAATAAAATCAGAGGTTTTCTGGTTGCTGCAGCAGCGCAGCAACTCGATTTAGCAACATTCCAGCACCACCACCATCCACCACGCGGTGGTCAAAAGTGAGCAGTAACTCGGCTTCAGTCGCGGGGAGAAACGCCTCCACTTGCTCGCTCCACACTGGCTTTTTACGACCAGCGCCGATTCCAAGAATCAAGGTTTCGTTTGGCAAAGGAATCGGGGTTCCTGTGGTTAATCCAAAAGTTCCGAAATTGGTCACCGTTGCAATTCCTCCACGTGAATCGGCTTCGGTTAGCCGACGACGTCTTGCACGATCGACCAAATCATCATACTCAGAAACCAGTTCGGATAAAGATTTCTGATCCACTTTGCGCATCGCCGGCACGACCACCCCGTCTTCCACTTGCACCGCAACTCCGATATCGAATGAACGCGGATGAACCACTTTTTCACCGATTAAATAACCTGCCGTCATCGGCTGCTCTTTGAGAGCGATCGCGAATGCTCTCAATAAATAAAGCGTCAACCCAGGTTTACGAGCTTGATCGCGACGATGTTGGAGTAAGCGATCTAACAAAACTGGAAGTCCAACGGTCGCAAGCGGACGCGTCCAACTCCGGCGCATCGCATCGGCGACTGCGAGACGCATGGGCGATGCTGGAGCACTTGGCCAGGATTCAAGATAATCCAGAAATCGCTCTAAATCCTCAACAGTAACTCGTCCACCCGCACCCGTTCCCGCAATTGCGGAGATATCCGCCTCGCGAAGACCCATATCATTCATTCGAGCACGCATTCTTGGCGAAATGTAATGTGCACCCATCACACCAGTTGGCACCGGTAATCCTTTCACACTAGGAATGATACTTGGATCCTCTTCATAAGAATCTCCGTCTAATGCAAAATGTAGATTCTCTTCGCCGCTCTTCGTTTC
>CAWUUP010000069.1:0-4158 GCA_963925255.1 uncultured Luteolibacter sp. | reverse complement strand
AAAATTCTACCCCATCGCTATCCAATACTTCCCCCACCTCAAAAACTTTCCGCTCGAAAAATTTCTGCATTACATCAATCGCGCCGAACTTTCTGAAATCCGTGTTGAGGCCGATGAAGCAACCTACGATCTACACATCATCCTGCGTTTCCAAATCGAGCGTATGTTACTCAAAAAAGAAATCTCCATCGCCGATGTCCCAGCAACGTGGAATGCGTTATTCGAAAAATCTTTCGGATTCCGTCCTAAAGACGACGCCCATGGCTGCCTCCAAGACATCCATTGGTCGATGGGCGGCATCGGTTACTTCCCCACATACACCCTCGGAAACATCAACGCCGCACAGCTTTTCCAATCCGCTATTTCTGATTCAGAAATTAGCGCTGCGATCGAAAAAGCCGACTACGCACCTTTGCTCGCATGGCTGCGTAAAAACATCCACCATCACGGCGCAACTCACGATCCCACCGATCTCATGCGACTCGCAACCGGCCACACACCAGACACAAGCGACTACCTCAAACACCTTTCCACACGCTACCTCTAACAATCACTCATCATGTTTATCGTCATCGAAGGCATCGACGGCACTGGGAAATCCACCCAGTCAAAACGCCTAGCCGAATATTTCAGAGCTCAAGGCAAAACAGTTACCTTGTCGCGCGAACCCACCGACGGGCCATGGGGAACCCTGCTCCGCAAATCCGCAGAAACCGGCCGACTCTCTCCCGATGATGAGCTACAAGCTTTTTTCAACGATCGCAAACAACACGTAGAAGAACTCATCAAACCTTCTCTCGCAGCTGGACACGTCGTCATCTTGGATCGCTACTATTTCTCGATGATGGCCTACCAAGGTGCCCGTGGTTTTGATCCCATTCAGATCAGAAAAGACAACGAAGCCTTCGCCCCGATTCCCGATCTATTACTCATTCTCGACCTCGATGTAGATGTCGCACACACTCGCATCGGTTCTCGTGGCGACACCACAAACGAATTCGAACAACGTGCCAACCTCGCACGCTGCAGAGAAATTTTCCTCTCTTTGAAAGACGAACCCTTCGCTAGACTCATCGATGCCAACAGCAGCACCGACGAAGTCACCCAAAGCATTCTTCAAGCAGTTACCTGATTTACATCGGCGCAGCTCTCATCCAACTCTACCTCATGTTCCCTCGTCGTTATGCCAGCATCGTTTGCTCATCGATCGTGGGCTTTGCTGCGTGCTGGTTGATCCCCGGAACTAAAGTCGAACGATACGCTTTCCTCGTCACAACCATCCCTTTCACCGAATCACAATCGGTGATCGATGGTGATGGCTCACCCGAAAAGCCCTACGCAAACAAAACATCCAGAAGACTCGATTTTAAAAAAATCAGCCAGCCACTTGATATCACCATCACCGATGACCCAAATCAGATTTTCCAAGAATCACCCCCTTCACCGGTTGATTTTGCGATTATCCTCAAAAATCTAACAAGACTACATCAAGACTCCGTAGCCTTAGGCATTCCATTAACTTGGAATGATCCAGAAACAATTCCTCTGGCCGCTTTGGATCAGCAACTCGATGCGATCCCAAACCTCATCACCGCAGCTCCATTATCCAGAGGCTCCATTCCAGAGCCTCTGCCTGCTGCGTTTCGCCGTGGCTCTATTTCTCTTTCTCAAGTCCATGGAAATACCGCACTCGTTCCAGTAGTGAATCGGATACCCATCCCAGGAGTCCTACTAGGAAACAAAACATCACGCGCTGGGTTCACCAACCTCGAATCCGAACCAGACAAGAATTCGCTTCCACTCATCGCAATCTGGGATGATCGCGTAGTGCTCTCTTTCCAGCTTCTCGCTGCACTGAATCATCTACAGGTCTCTCCCTCCTCCATCGAAGTTCACCTCGGTCGTCACATCTATCTTGGGGAAAAATCTTACTATATTCCTATCGACTCATACGGACGTCTCAGTCTTTTTCCAGAGGCATTCAAAAAATACAAACCCAAGACTTATCCCGCTGAAAACTTGCTAGATGTGCATGAGCAAGCATTTACCAACCATAACTTCCAGCCGGTCGTAATACGCAATACTCACTCCGCACAGGATCTTCCAGCCATGGAATTTTCTAGCTCACTCATTCAATCGATCACCTTACTTTCAAATCCATCTAATGGATTTTCGATCAAGTATTATAGCTACCTGACCAAGGACGTAGAAATCCTCTTTCTTGCCGCTTTGCTGAGTTTAGTCTTCGGCATTCAAAGCTTCTACCCCGGTAGCGGGGCGCGCGGACCAATTATCGCCCTAACCCAAGCCATCATTCTTTTTCATTTTCTAATTGTGCATCTGACCGCCACATGGATTCCCACTCTCCCCGCACTGGCTATACTCTTTGTCTCCATCTATTTCACCCGTCGCAAATCCAATCAATATCGCCGCGGGCGCTTCCAGTTGCCTTGGTAAAAACATTCTAGTCTTGTGTCTTGCTTCAGTCCTAAGCTTGTCGAAGGATGTCTCATCGTCTTCTGTCTTTGAATATGAATCCCGCCGAAAAAGCCAACGCCCTGATCGAAGCCCTGCCCTACCTCCAGGCCTTCCGTTCAAAAACCATTCTCATCAAAATGGGCGGTTCCGCGATGGAAGATCCCGAGCTCGTCGCCAACGTTATGCGCGACATCACTTTTCTAGAAGTCGCGGGTATCAATCCCGTTGTCGTTCACGGTGGCGGAAAAGCCATTTCCGCCGCGATGGAACAATCCGGCATCGAAGCGAAATTTATCAACGGCCTTCGTTACACCAGCGACGAAGCTATCGATATCGTCGCTCGCGTCCTCTCCAACGAAATCAATCCCAACCTCGTCCGCATGATCCGTGACTTCGGTGGCAAAGCCATTGGCATTCCCGGAACCGATATTTTCCTCGGAGAAAAAATCAAATCCTTCGACAAAGACGGAACCCCCATCGACCTCGGTCGTGTCGGCGAAGTCATCGGCTGCCAACTCGATAACATGGATACCGCCCACAAAGCCGGTATCGTTCCTATCATTTCTCCTCTCGCTTCCGAAATCGCCACCGGCAAGCCACTCAATATCAACGCCGACCTCGCAGCCGCTGCTCTCGCTAAAGACCTACGTGTCTCAAAACTCGTTTACCTCTCAGACGTCCCCGGCCTTCTATCCGATCCCAAAGATCCATCCTCGCTGATCCAATCCATCAACGTCGAGCAAGCCAACGCCCTCATCGAAGACGGCACGATCTCCGGCGGCATGATTCCAAAAATCCGCTCCGCCATCGACGCTCTCAACGCCGGCGTGAGAAAAGTCCACTTTGTGGATGGAAGACTACCACATGCATTGCTTTTGGAAATTTTCACGGACGGCGGGATTGGTACCGAGGTGACTCTCTAGGAAAATAAGTCCTATAAGACCTATTTTATCGTTAAGCAAAACTCTCCCAGCATCAGCGGTAAACATCGCGGCGATGGGCAACTTTAAAAATCCTAACGATTCTGATCTCCTCTGCAATTTCATAAAGAACTCGGTAGTCACCCACCCGAATTCTCCAATCATTCGTCGAGCCTGAAAGCTTCTTAGATCCTACCGGTCGGGGATTTTCCGCGAGAGGCAGAATCGCATTTACGATTCGTTCATGCATTGGAGCTTAGATCCGCCTCAGCTGCTTTTCAGCGGCCTTCTCGATCTGGATTTCAAACACCTTTAGGTTCCCTTTCCTTCAGATAATCACTGAAAGGACGAAACTCCGTCTTTTTTTTTCTTACATCTTTGAGATAAGCGATGTCCTCCGCATCCTCAAGCCGTTCGAGTAGCGATTCATAATCGGCGATTGGCAGGATCACCGAGACTGGCTTGCCACCCCTCGTCACGACCTCTGGCTCATTCAATACCTTTTCCATGACTCTTATATACCCATTACTCCAATTCCTGTCAATTCGGCGTTGAAACCAAACTCTTGCCCAGCGGCAAACTCTCAGCTATCCCATCTTCTGCCCATGAACGAGCAAATCGCATCCATCCAATCTTCCGCCCTCGAATTGATCGCAGACGCCGACGACGCTCGCTCGCTCGATGATGCCCGCGTTGCAGTTCTGGGAAAAAAAGGAACCCTTACGCTCGCGGGAGCTCTCATCAAAGACATCCCGAACGA
>CAWUUP010000068.1:0-3332 GCA_963925255.1 uncultured Luteolibacter sp. | reverse complement strand
TCTGGTGCGTGATGCCTCGGGGATTTGAATTGAAATCTCACTCCATTGTGCATCGCCGACTTGTTCCAGATCAAATAGCAGACGTGATACATCGCCGTGGACGAGTGGGGTGGAGAGTTTCATCGCGAGACCTTGGGCGAGATTGAGCGCGCCGGGTTCCCATCCTTCGGAAGAAGTGACGCGATCTTCGAGTCCTTTAAAAAGCTCACGCTGCGCTTCTGGAAGCGCGCAGGTTGCGTGGCAGCAAGTGATAAGGAACGAGGTCATTGCTCGAGTTTGCTCAAAAAAACCGCGATCCGAAAATCAAAATTAAGAAAAATGACGAATTTTCAGCGATTGCCCTTTGACGCGAGCAGGAACTGGGTGTCTATGTCTGACCCATCACAATATGACAGATCCTCTTTTCAATACTCTAAAAGCCGGTGCATTTGAGCTCCGCAACCGAATCGTAATGGCACCACTAACCCGCTGCCGGTCCTCGGAAGGACGTGTTCCTAACGACATGATGGCGGAGTATTATGAGCAGCGTAGCGATTTCGGATTAATTCTGACCGAAGCGACCTCGGTAGATTCGATGGGGGTAGGCTATCCGAATACGCCAGGGATTTGGTCGACGGAGCAGGTAGAGGGTTGGAAAAAAGTGATCGAGCGGGTTCATGCGAAAGGTGGGTTGATTCTTTGCCAACTCTGGCATGTGGGTCGGATATCGGATCCGTTCTATCTAGATGGGAAGCAACCGATTTCATCGAGTGCTATTACACCGGCTGGGCATGTGAGTTTAGTCAGTCCTGAGAAATCGTTTGTGATACCCCGCGCGCTCAGCGTTGAGGAGATTCAGGTGGTGGTTCAGCAATACAAGCGTGGCGCGGAAAACGCGAAGAAGGCCGGATTCGATGGGGTTGAGATTCACGGTGCGAATGGCTACTTGATCGATCAGTTCCTTCAAGACTCCACCAACCATCGCGAAGATGAGTATGGTGGCAGCGTGGAAAATCGGATGCGATTCATGTTGGAGGTGGTTGATGCTGTAGTGAGCGTGTGGGGCGCTGATCGCGTAGGGATGCATCTTGCTCCGAGAGGTGACGCTCATGATATGGGCGATTCCGATTTAGAAGGGCTGTTTACGAAAGTAGCTACGGAATTAGGTAAGCGAAACTTGGCGTTCCTGTGCGCTCGTGAAAATCATTTGCAAGAGCCGTTGGGGCCGAAGATGAAAGCGGCGTTCGGAGGAGTCTATATTGCTAATGAAAGTTTCACTGCAGATTCTGCGCGCGAAGCGATCACTCAAGGCAAAGCTGATGCTGTGGCGTTCGGAAAATCAGCTATCGCAAATCCGGATTTGGTGGAGCGATTTAAAAAACAAAGTGCTCTGAATGATCCTGATCCATCGACTTTCTACGGTTCGGGTCCTGAGGGTTATACTGACTATCCGACGCTCTGAGTATTTTTCAAAGATCATTTCTATGATGAAAATATCGTAGCATGCCGTGGTGACCTACGGGCTGAGTTTTTTAAGCAGAAGTTAGTTACGATCGCTGCGGCCGAAGCGTGGGAAGCCGGTTCTCGCATAGAACGCGCTTTCCATAGTGTTGCTGTGGGCTATTTGTTGAATGCTCTTTTCACCCTATAGTGCTTCAGAGGAGAAGCGGGCTTTAGAATCGGCAGTGAGGTGTCTTCTCTTTCGGTTTTATATATCTGATTTCGGCGTAATTTATCCCTCACAGACTAGTCAAAGTTTTAATGAACGTCTGGCCGCGTTTTGCTGGACTACTTCAATCTTTTAAGGATCTAAGTTTCTAAACCATTACTTAAATAGCACATCTATTCCCATGGCGGATTTTCTCAGTAGCTTTGGAATTTTTTTTGGGTCGCGAGGTTTGAACATCCGATAGGCAAAACTCAAGATATGAAGAGTGAAGAGGTGATCGACGATGCGGTAGCCGCGTTGTTTTCGCAAAAGGATGGATGAAGCCCAGGAAAGAGTTCTGCGTTTGATATGGAATGGGGTGAAGGAAACTTTGATTCGGTAGCGCTCGCGCTCGATAGAAGGATAGCGTTTTTTGTAGTTTTTTTTCGCGAGATGAATTTGTTCTGCTAGAGATTCATCAATGGGAAGAAAGTAGTAACGACGCGCGAGTAGGATGATGTCGAAAAAGTCTCTCATGTGTTCGATATCGTCGACAGGTAGATCAGCCTTACGTGCCAGAGCGATCATTTTTGGAAATAAGAGCGAAGCTGACTCGGCGGATCGTAGTGAGAATTCAGGATCGGGGATAAAGTGGCAGAGAACTTTTGCGACGGCGTGATTGATGAAGAGACCGTCCCAGTAAAGATGGAGAAGGGGTGGAATACGCACACGGCGAAAGAAGATTTTTTGGCGAGCGAAGTCCTCGATATAAAAAATTTGTTTGATGACAGTATCGGCGTGGCGAAGGAGTTCCAAGGCTGCGGGGGCGCGTTGTGAACCGAGAGTTTGTTCGATTGACTGCTCGATACTGCGTTTGTAGCGAAACACATGGATCGCGACGGCGACGTTGAGACGGATCCAGATATCCGAATGGCGATTTCCACTCAGAAAGGTAAGTCGGTTAAAGCGGTGCCAGCCACCCGTTTGGCACCAGATTGACATGCCTACCACGTTCTCGGCTTTTGCAAGTTCACGGGCAAAATGTTCACAATCGGCCCCGATGAAGGAGGGAAATTCTCCAGCTCCCTCGTATTCGCGCCGGGCTTGGAGTTCGATGATCTTGGCTTGTTTAACGTGGAAGAATGCTTTGTTGAGGGGGATGTGGCGGAAGAAATCGCTTTCCCCATGCTTCATGGATACGATGAAATTTGGAGAATCTATCCCAGCTAAAGTTTCTGTTAGAGTGCCGCGGTGCCAAATAAGATCACCGATGCGATGTGCTCCAACCGTCCAGGTGCGAAGAATGAGTTTTTTGTTACGTTTCTCAAACTCCGGTAAAAGTTTTTTAATGAGGTAGTTGGTTTCACGTGGGTTGCGAAGGTGGAGGCGTGTGCGGATGGGATCTTTGACATCGACGCCATCGCTCTCTCCGATACGAAGGATAATTCCCGAGAGTTGGGGGAAATCATCGAGCGTGTTTTGGATGAGCGTGAGGTAGTAGTTTTCGAGTTCTGATTTTTTATGAGAGATTGATTCTTCAATCGCATTAGTGAGTGGGATGACGTCGCTAGTGAGGAAAACTTTGAGTCCGAATTCCTCGGTGAGGAGATCGAACAGAGATGAAAATTGTTCTCGAAAGAATGCGATATTAGCAGCGATTTCAGGTTCGTGCAGGGGATGTGTCGCGAGGTGGGCGAGGTCATCG
>CAWUUP010000067.1:0-3923 GCA_963925255.1 uncultured Luteolibacter sp. | reverse complement strand
GATGGCCGCGAAGTCGTGGCCGAGGTCTTTGAGGATGTGATGAACCACCGTGGTAGGAACGAAGCGGTTGAGCGTTTGCTCGGTGCAACCGTAAGGGTAACTGGAAAGGTAGGGGAGAGCATCGATCATCGCGCTAGCGATACTCGGTGTGTAGTTCAGCGTGAGAAGACTTTCGCTAGGGCGACGTTCTGCAGGTAGATTGAATTCGATAGCGGTTGAATTTTCTTCTGGAGAAATTGCGCGGCTGAAGGAGTCAGTTTTCATCATGCCGTGGACATAGACTGGGAATTTCATTTCCATGGCATCAGAGTCATCGGCGGCGATGGCTTTCATGCGGATCGTGACGTCACCTTCGGCGAGTGCTTTAGTCGTCCAGTCGATGCGAGTTTCACCCATTGAAGGGATGGTAACGCGGCGTTCAAGTTCTCCATTGGCTGTTAGATTTTTGCCATCGAGCTCGAGTGAGACGGTGACGTCTTTGGCTTCTTTGTGGTAGTTGTGGACGATGGCACTTAGGGTGGCTTCGTCTTTCTCGATGAAGAAACGCGGAGCTTGGAGGCGGATGATGAGGTCTTTGCTGGTGACAATTTCCGCTGAGCCTTCGCCGACGCGGGTGCCTTTGCCCATCGCCCAGGTTTTGATTTTCCAGGTGGTGAGGTTATCTGGCATTTCCATCTCGATGGTGGCTTCGCCGTTTTCATTGGTTTCGATGGAGCCGACCCATTTGAGTAGATCTGCAAACTCGGAGCGAATCATGACTTCGGGGTCGGCGGCCGCGCCACCAACGAGTCCTGTATCAGATTTTAATGCATCTACGGTCATCATTCTGTCCGTGGCCGCCATCGGTGCGGCTAGCCCGCCAACGGACGTGTCGGACATAGACCCCAAAGCAAAACTTTCTCTTTCCGCGCCCGCTTCACCTCGCATGCTCATTCCTTTAGTTCTTTTGAAGCGTCCGTTCATGTGTCCGAAGATTCCTAACTGCTGCATGTAAGTGGTCTCAGGCTTCTGTAGGTGATTACCGAAAAGTGTCTGGGAATGCTGCATGCCGAAACCGTAGTAGTGGCGTGTCCAATCCCAGAAAAACGGAACGATTTCATCGACGTTTGAACCACCAGAGATATATTCGAGAGATTTATCGTAAATCGAGATGGCAGCCGAACCTTGGAATGGCTTGCCGTCGGAATCGGTGATTTTGATCGTGAGTGAAGTTTTCTCACGAGGTTTGAGTTTATCTTTCGCAGGGATGACTTCGACGTTCAGGTTACGTTTTTCTGGAGGTAAAACGATCTCGCGAGTGACGGTGTGAATTTGTCCGTTTGCAACCGTGACAGCCTCGACGAAAAAGTTAGGCATATCGGCTAGGGTCACTGGAATTTTGATGATTTGTGATTGTTGCTTAATATGGATAATTTTTGTTTCAGCGGCTTTGCTTTGAGTAGGGCGAATAAAGAGCCAGACGCGGGAGTTGGGTTGGTTGACGTTGATCAAGAGATTCACCGTATCGCCGGGGCGGTATTCCTTTTTGTCAGGGATGAGCTCGAGGGCGTTGTAACGGAAATTTCCTTGCACATCTCCATCAGCACCTCTAACAGAAAATATCGTTGCACCTTCTTGCTTTTTTCCTTTTTTGTCGGTGAACTTCACAGCGACGCGGTATTGTCCGGCCTTGGAGGCGGTGAAGGTCCAGTTTTCGTTTTCAGTTGCCCATTTGCCGATTTCTTTTTCAACGATCTCGCCAGCGGCATTGAGTTCGGACGAATAGAGAATGGCGGTTGCGGTGCCATCGACTTTGTTGCCGTCGAGCGTGCGTGCGGCGAACGTTCCGGTGACCTTATCACCTACATTAGCGTAGCCACGATCGAGCCAAACTGTGACGCCGAACGGTTCACGAGCGGCTAGAACTGAGCCTGTGCCGACAATCGTTCTACGTGACGCATCGATGACCTCTGCAGTGATGGAATAAGAGTGGTCTTGATCGCCGTGAACGAGTTTGGCGATGGTGCTATCGATGGTGACTTTGACTTTTCCATCTGGGCCGATAGCGGAAGTTTGTTCGAGGATGAGCTCAGGTGCGCCCATGCGATTATTTTCCCACCATGGAGGAGCGGGACGAATGCAACCCCAGTTATCCCAGCCGGGATACCATGGAGACTCGGGGTAGCACCACCAATATCCAGAACCGTAAAGCCAATCCCATGGGCCAACTGGGAACCAGCGATTGTTGAAAAAGTTACGCTCTACTTTAATTTTTACCGTTGCCTCGGTGACTGGTGCTCCGTGGTAGTAGTTGGCGAGAATTGTGACATCGAAACGTTCGCCGAGGGCAACGGGTTCCTTCGGGGCTTCGACTTTTACTTCGTATTCAGGTTTTTTGTATTCCTCGACGCGGAAGTTGAAATTGGTATTCGGTACGTTGCCAGTGACGGTGACGTTATAGTTACCGAGTGCGGCTTCTTCTGTTAGATTAAATTCAAAGGTAGCGCCGCCAAAGTTATCGGTGGTGATGCCGCTTTTTTCGAAAACGATTTCATTTCTTCCGTCGCGGATTTCAACATCTGCAGTTTTAGTGGCATAAGTGGAAACGTCGCCGAGGTCGTAACGGGTTTCACCAGCCCAGATTTTAAGATGCACTTTTTGTCCCGGGCGATAAACGGGACGATCTGTGATGCCGATGGTTTTCTGTGCAAAATAATCGGATAGATCGCCATTATTATACCAGCTAAACCGGCTGTCTGAGAGATAAGCGCGGCGCTCACCAGAACGAGCGATGACATGCCATTGGAATTGGGTTTTCTTATTCTTGTTATCTACGAGAACGAACTTTCCGGTTTCATCCGTTTTCTCTTTGAAATTTTCCGTGATAACGTTGAAGCGGCGTCCGTTTTTGGCTTTTTGGAGGTATTCGGCCGTATAGCCGAAGAATTGCAGTTCGCCTTGGACTGGACTGCCGTCTTTCGCATCGACCAAGTAGAAGATTTCCTTGCCGGTTTCTGAGCGTTTCAAGATAACGAGGTCACGCACAAAGATGACAATCCATGACGTGTTGCCATCTTCGAGTTTTGACTCGAGAAGGTAGCAGCCGGGATTAAGTTTTCCTAAATCTAGATTTGTGGTGATGTCGCGGTGTGTCGGGTCTGGTGTGAGAGTTTGTTTCCATGAGCGGATTTCTTTATCGACGTAACGTTCACGTTCTCCATCGATCAAGCGGTTACCCATGTTAGAGAAATTGACTTTTTTATAATCGATTTCGTCGGGGTTAGTTTTGAGGTAGGCGACGATGTCTTGCATCACCAGTTCGTCTTTGACGGTGGAAAGTTTCAGAGACGTTTCCTTCGCATTGCGGAAGGTGTAGGGAATGTTGATTGGCTGTGCGGCTTGGTAGGTGGGTGTATTATCGAAGCGGCTCCAGTTTCCGGTGATTTGTTTGAGTAGAGAGGTGCGATGGTTCCCGCCTCCTGGTCCGTGTATCTCGATGACTTCTTTAAGCGTCGTACTAGCTTCCACAAA
Organism: uncultured Luteolibacter sp.; assembly: GCA_963925255.1. GTDB lineage: Bacteria > Verrucomicrobiota > Verrucomicrobiia > Verrucomicrobiales > Akkermansiaceae > Luteolibacter. The sequence goes on along the minus strand of CAWUUP010000067.1, from coordinate 413 downwards.
CTGACTGCGGTTTAGGAAAATTTGAACGAGTTGATCGCCTGCTTGTTGTGCGGGATTTTCTTTATTCATGCGCATTAAGGCGCGCAGGCCGGGGATGAACTGGTAATCCTCGCGAAGAGTGAAACGTTTCACTCCACTGGCGAGGCGGGCGATGGTTTCGGTTTCTTTGAGAGTGGATGTTTGGAGGATGCCGTCGCGTTCTTTTACATCGGGTTGGCTCCACCAACCGTAGGATGCAAGGGTGTTAACATCGTAATGATCTCGGCAAAACTGCAGCCATTTGAGTTGCTCGGTTATGCCTTCTTTCGGATTGATCCGGGTGATCTCTTTCATGACCCAACGCCATCTTTCTCCATCCGTCCTAGCTGCTTCCCATGATGCTGGAACGTCGATCCAGATCGGGTTGCCATCGG
>CAWUUP010000066.1:0-20698 GCA_963925255.1 uncultured Luteolibacter sp. | reverse complement strand
ATGCTCATTCCACAAATAAAAAAACCGGACGCCCCGAAGGTCGCCCGGTTGGAATCAGTCAAAAAACAATTACTTAAGAGGTTTTTTCATTGTTGGGGTAACAGTGCCCCAGAATTTAGCCTGCTCCAACTCTTTTCCACCAACCTTAACAGGTCCGAAGCCAGTAGTTGAATCGGCAACAATCTTAAGAGCGCTCGCGCTTTGGTCGATTTTTAGAAGAACTGCGACGCCGTCGAAGGGACCCGAATCAAATTCGAAGTCTCCACCTTCATCTGCAAGAGGAGTAACAACAATGACACGGGAAGGATTTCCTGATGTGCTCATGCCTTCATCGCCGTTCATGATGTATCCAAAGCCGACTTCCTTTGCTGCAAGTGCCTTTTCGCCTGTGATGTCACCATCCGGTTTTTTAGTGCCTGCAGCTTTTGCGTAGAACATTTCCTCAGATGGAGCAATTCCAGCGTGCATCAGTTGTTTAAAGTATCCATTGGAATTGGCTCCAGCTTCACCTTTTATGTCTGCATTTGCGAAGTCTTCATTAAGAGTATCGAGGGTAGTAGAATCTGGGTAGGATCCATAATCATTCTCGAACTCGAACATTGCGAGACCGATCTGTTTGGAGTTTGAAATCGCTTCGGCTTTGGCTGCTTTTCTCACCTGACCCATGATCATGGGAGCTGAGAGAGCCGCCAAGGATGCGATGATAACAATAACGACGAGAAGTTCCACGAGGGTGAAGCCACGTCTACGGATTGATTTATTTTTCATATTATATATAGGGTTTATCTTATTTTATATTTAGCAATTGCCTGTTTATTTATTAGTGAAAATATTCCAACTGCTTTTGTCTAAAATTACGATCTGTGGAGGGCGTTGCAAGCTAATTGTAGCAACGCTCGCAGGCCTCATTCCGGGTTGAAATCATGCTCTAAATCGCGTTCGAGTTTATGAAGCGTAGCTAATTCATTTTTCGTGATAGGATAAGGCCCAGAAAATTCAATTTTATGGGGTGACTTCAAAACACTGCGGCACGCAAAGGCTTCGCGTCTTTCGGAGTAATAGAGAATCAGGTAACGACTACCCCCATTTGTGGTTTCTGCGTAATACCTGGGTTTGCCCTCTTTTTCGATAAATTTCGACAAATCGTGGTAGTGCTGGGAGAGAGCGTAAAGCCTTTCATATCCAAACGTAGGTGGGTTTTTTTCTACAAGCATAATATGATCATGCGCTGTAGCAGCTGTCTGATTAAGGTAGCCCGTATTTTCTAGGGACTCGCATGAACTTATGCCTGCAATAATAATGCAGTTGAGAGCAGTGATAAAAAAATTGAGACGAAGCATTAAATTTGAAATCAGGGGCTTTTCTTGGAAAATCTGTCTTTTCGAATGAGTTCTTTGATTCGAAAGGTATTTGGTCGGACTCCCTCGGAATCGATAAATATTGCAGTGTCCATAGGTATGAGGAATTCAACAGCAGAATTAATTCCGATCAAATTCCCATAGGCATCAATCACCGGCCCTCCACTATCTCCTGGCTCGAGTGGGATATTCATTTTAAAAGTGCGGCTTCCAGTCAAAAATCGCTCCGGCGCCAGCGTGGTGCGTAATGCGCCTTGAGATGATTTAACTCCGGTTGCCATTCCACCGTGGATGACAGAATGCCCGGATAACATTCTTTGCTTTGGTGAGGACCACTGGTAATAATAAGGTGTTCTAATAGGAACGTGCAATATCGCGATATCATCCCCAGAAGAGCGCCAAACTACCCTTGCTCGTGACGTAGTGATTCTTCCTCCATTTGCGTAAACGATGAAAACATTTTTCTCAGGCGACTCCGCAAGCACATGATCTGCTGTTAGAAAATATCCATCTTCAGTGATTGGCGCAGCAGAACCGCCATCCGCATCTTTTGGAGCATTGGCGATTGCGAATTTATGATTCACCCAGCTACCGAGCTCTTTGTTTGCCGTTACCACTACCGCGGTCAGCCTTTCTTTAATAATTTGGCGAGCGATTTTATCAGGAATCTGAACACTTGAATTGGTCGACTCTGAGAGTGAGCATGCCACGCTAGAGAATGCCAAAAAAATAACGGTTAATTTTCGTGCAGATTCATCCATCCGCCTCAACCAGAGCATAATCAAACAGTTACGCCACATAAGTTTTTAGAAATCACTAAGGATAACATCCAGTGCCTTGCGAAAGGGAGCCGCCAACGGCAACTCATTAAGCCTCTCTAAATCGACCCACTCATCACCAGAGATAAGGGAGAAATCAGACTCTGGTTCTTGTAGATACACTTTTAGCGAAACGCGGTAGCGCGTGATTGCATAGGTTGCTTCATAAATTTTTCCTAATTTCAGACATTCCACGCTGGATCTCAGTGGTAATTTCCACAGCCCATTACGACGTTTACCCGATTCATGGTGAAGCAGTATTCTCCCTAACTTATCTCTGCAGAAAATCGCGTATTCATTGATGCCTGTGATAGTTGCTGGGGCCTTTTTAATGGGCAGTTTCTCTGGCTCTAAACTTTCGCAATAAGCGGAAATAGGGCACATCTCACAGGCGGGACGTCCTGGGCGACATATCGTCTGGCCCAACTCCATCATCGCGTGATGGTGAATGTTGGGGCTTGATGGATCACACAGCTCTAGCGCCCAAACACGATGCTTACGTATCACTGCAGTTTCATCAATCGATGAGGAATCGGCCATGATCCGTGAAAATATTCGGGAAACGTTTCCATCAACCAAGCCGGATGGTTTTCCAAAAGCAAATGCCATAAGTGCCGCGGCCGTGTAAGGACCTATGCCAGGCAGATCAAGCAAAGCCGTTTCTTCATCGGGGAAAATCCCGTTATGATTCGCGAGGATGGCTCTTGCGGTCTCCCTAAGCATACGCGCCCTGCGGTAGTAACCTAGACCTTCCCATGCTTTCAGTAAACTTTCATCATCAGCTCTCGCCAAGCTCTCCAAATCGGGAAATTTAGCAAGAAACCTCGTGTAATAACCTTTTCCCAGAACTGTAGTAATTTGGGTCTGCTGCAACATCATTTCCGAGACGAGGATCGGATAAGGCTCTCGAGTTCTTCGCCACGGATAATCCTTTCCGACCAGCGCAAACCAATCACTCAGAGCCTTGCGAAATTTTGTTTTCGCCGCCAATGGAGATGCCTTAAACCGCGGCTTCGTCCTGTTCATTAGCGTCTTTTTCGAAGGCGTTTACCTGTAAGTCTAGTGGCGATGAGATTTGGGCAACGGCCTTTTAACCTCAGTTGCTCACAGTTTGCTTCCATCTTGATCGATTGACGGACGGTTTTGAAACCCAACCGGCGGCTCACGCAGTCGGTCTGTATATCAACGTTGTGATCCTCAAACTCGACCACTTTTCCACAATCAATACATACCAAATGATTGTGAGATGGCTTGTTTAAGAAATTGGGATCGTAGGTTACCTGATTTTCACCGAGGTCGATTTGACGCAATAGATCAGCCTCTACCAATAGTCCAAGGGTGCGATATACCGTGGCGCGGGAGGTTTCCGCGTCCACTTTTCGCACCCGTTCGAACAGCTCCTCTGCCGTGAAATGCTCGTCTCGAGAAAACGCGACATCCACGATTTGCTCACGCTGCACGGTTTTTCTTAACCCTTTGCGGCGAATAAACTCATCAAGCCTTTGCTTAATTTTAACCTCCATACGGCTGATCTATATCTTTCAGCAGTGAAATGTAAACCCTCGGGGCTAAAATTGGACTTGGATTCTTGGATTGCGCACCTAGCCAACTCGCGCCATGATTCCATAAGCATTTCTTTGATAAATTAGCATGAATAAGCCAAGCGCCACGTCGTCCAACCCTAAGCAAGATCCGGTCGGATCGCTGAGTGAGGACGCGAAAGACCCAAACGAAGATTTGCGATGGGTCACCCTTGCGCAACAAGGCGATATGGACGCCTACAACCAACTTATCCTACGCCATCAAGGAAAAATTTACGCAATGATACTCAATATGATCAGAAACGATGCCGATGCCTGGGATTTATCTCAGGACGTCTTCATCAAAGCGTGGAAAGCACTTCCAAGCTTCGAGAACCGCTCCTTGTTCTCGACTTGGCTGTTCCGAATCACTCACAACGTCGTCTACGATTGGGTTCGTAAACGTAAAATCGAAAGTAGTGGCGAACTGAATGATGAAATTTTCAACAGAGATCGAATCGATCTCTCCGCCAAAACCGCGCCAGCCCTCATCGAATCACCCGATGAGGCGCTCTCCAATTCAGAGCTTCGAATAAAGATCGGCGCCGCTTTGGAAAAAATCAGCCCAGAGCACCGCGAGGTCGTCATCCTGAAGGATGTTCAAGGCCTCTCCTACAAAGAAATCGCCGATGTCATGGAATGCACCCTCGGCACTGTGATGAGCCGCTTATTTTACGCCCGCCAGAAACTCCAAACCTTACTCAAAGATGAATACGAATCCCGATGAAACTACACTAGCTATGTGGCTAGATGACGAACTCAGCGGCGCCGAACTCGCTGAGATGGAAGCTTGGGCTGCGACTCAGCCCGACCAATTATCTGCTCGCGCGGCACTGAGAAAATTCCGTGGAATGCTCGCTGAGAATATATCCGCCAGCGAGGAGCCTCCTTATCCCGATTTTTTCCTCACCCGCATCAATCAAGGTATCCGTGAACTTGAAGTCTCTCAATTACCCTCTGCCAAAACCAGCAACCGCGCTTTCTGGAAATCATGGTTCATGCCACTTGCCGCCTGCGCCGGTATGGTTCTCACCTTTACAATAGGCAAACAAAGCGGCACCAAAGAAACTTCGGTTGTAAAAGAAGAAGCCCCACAAACCGTCAACGCTCCCATGGTCTACACTCCGGAAGAAGGCGTGCTTGCAGAGTGGGTTCCGACTCCCCAAAATAACGCTTCTGTCATTTTATTAAAAGGCATCACCGCTATCCCAGATTCAACTAATTTTTCTGAAACGGTCTACGTTCCCACGTCGAGAGAATCCGACCGTACAGCAACGCTTGAGTCTAACCACGACGAATCAACCACTCAATGAAATCAGCTTTCCCACTCCTTTGCCGTTTGTCTGCGGCAGCGCTGGTCTTTTTTGCTTCTGCCCTTGTAAATGCACAGAATGACCCGGGCCGGACGAAAATCGGAACCCTCGATGTAACCGTTTATTACGGCACTAATGGAGATCCCGCTGCGGCTGGAGAGAAACGTGTAGGGGTGTCCAAAGCCGTTAAAAATAGTCTCAGCTCTGTCAAGGAACTGCGATTCGCTCATTATCGAGCCATGGGCGCGGAATCCAAAACGATTTTTAGATCTTACGAAAACTGGGCACAGCCTCTCAATCCATCTGACGAAATTTTAATTCGTTTCGAAACTCGCATGGAGCCAACGAAAGACGAAGTACCATTGAACCTAGAACTTTGGTTGAGCCGGAAAAAAATTCTCAAATCCGATATCTCGCTCAAATACGGCCAGCCACTTTATGTTCTCGGCCCAGAATGGAGAGGCGGTCGATTGATCATCGCTGTCGAACTTGCTTCAAAAAATTCTTAGGTTTAAATTCAGTCTATGAAATGTTTTTATCTCATTTTTCTTTTCCTAACCGCAATCCTACAGGCTGGAGATTTAAAATTCGAAAAAGACATCTACGAGGCTAAAGCTGGTTTCAAAGATACTGAAGTTATCAGTGATTTAAAATTCACTAATACCAGTTCTAAGGCCATCACGATCAAACATGTGGAGCCTGGTTGCACCTGCGTCACTGTGGAATTTTTTGGCGGAAAAGCGACCTACAGCGCAGGCGAATCTGAGTCATGCGCGTCAAGTTCAAACTCGATAACGCTCAGGGAACCGTAGATAAACCCATACTTATCTATCTCGCTAGCGACCCGGAAGATGAACCATCTACGGAAGTTACATTTCGCATCCACATCCCAATTGCAGTCTCTCTTGATACGAAAACATTGAGCTGGAATATCAATTCCAAACCCGAAACGAAAACCTTACGGGTGACCAACAACTATGATAAACCCGTTCATATAACGTCGGTTTCTACCACCAACGAAAACATCACCACTGAAATCGTAACGATTGAGGATGGAGAATCTTACGAAATTCGAGTTACGCCGAAAAACACTGCGACAGGTGGGCTTTGTGTCATCCTCATCGAAAACGATATCGAAATTGAGAGGTTTCGTTCGCAGCAAGCGTTCGCAAGAATCATGAGTCCCCCAGTCGAGCGATGAAATCCGTTTTCCAAATTTCGATCATTGTCGCGATCGCTGTCTCAGCAGCCAGCATCACACGGTTTCTTAAAGATCCAAACTCCAAGCCGGCTCTCATTGTGCATTGCGATCCTGCTACACTAAAACCCGACGAAATCTGTTTTGATCAGGTCATGGTAAACGTGCTTTGGGTCGATGCTCGATCACGTGACGAATGGCAGAAAAATGGATATCCAAATTCTATCTTATGGAACCTCGATCCCAAAGAGGACGCTCTGAAAATGGAAGCCGATGCAGCGATGAAAATCGGCGATTATAAATTGGTTGTCGTTTACTGCACCAGCCAAGCATGCGGCACGAGTCGGGATGTCGCGAACCGTATTCGCAAACTGGATTTCGGCCCTGAAGTCAAAGTCCTGCGAGGCGGTTATCCCTCGATAGTTTTAAAAAAATAAGACGATGCACCACTCAAAGTGCTTCAGTATGCTCACGCAACCAGACACAGAATTCAGATTCTGAAATTTCTCCAGCGGCGAGCGCTAGATAAACCGGATACTTTTCCTCTTCACCGATGATAAATCCCCGGCCGTTGACTATAAGAAAAGTCTCACAAGCAATTGCCGCAGTGCGCTTGTTGCCATCGAGAAATGGATGGTTCTTAGCTAATCCAAAAGCTTAGGCAGCTGCTAACTGGCAAATATCGGGTTCAGGGGGGATTTCTTGATCTCACTGCGCCAATTTACGCAATATGTTGCGATTGTTGCGCATGACTTACTCCGCAATTTCCATCTGACGAGCGACTTTTTCGTTATATGGGCTCAAACTCAAGCCATCGGGAGTTTCCTTTACGGTCAGGGTATCGCCTTTACCCACACGCAGTTTTTCCATGAGCTCCTTGGGTAAAATAATACCTGCGGAGTTTTCGATAGATGTGATTTTGACTGTGGTGACCATGCATGCAGTATAACCGATGTTATAACACGTGTAAGGCCTTAGTTTCACATCATCGAGAGCACTTTTTCGACAATCCGTTTTGGATTCGGGAGTTGCTCATTTTCGATGTGTGGCGAGTAGATCGCTGGGGCGTCGATCGTGCAGACGCGCTTGATCGGAGCGTCGAGTTCGTCGAACGCGTGCTCTTGGATGAGGTGTGAAACCATGGCAGAAACACCACCGAAAGGTTTGGACTCATCAACCAGCACCACGCGGTGAGTTTTTGCAACCGTGGCGAGAATTGCATCGAGATCGAGCGGACGAATCGAACGAAGGTCGAGGACTTCGGCGTTGATGCCGTATTCGGCTTGGAGAGTTTCCGCAGCGGCAAGAGCGTGGATCACCGAGCGGCCGTGAGCGATGAGAGAAATGTCTTTTCCCTCACGTTTGATATCGGCCTTACCGAGAGGAATTACGAAATCGCCATCCGCAGGATCTGGCACTTCGCCGACGTTTCCGTAGAGCAAGGTGTTCTCCATGAAGTAAACGGGATCGTTATCACGGATCGCGGCTTTCAAGAGGCCTTTTGCGTCTGCCGGAGTTGCAGGCGCGCACACTTTAAGCCCAGGAAACGCAGCGAACAGGCCTTCTGGAATGTGAGAGTGAGTGGCGCCAACGTTGGTGCCGCCGTTAGCTGGACCACGAACAACGATAGGGCAGTGACAAAGACCACCGGACATATAACGGACGCAGGCAGCGTTGTTGACGAGTTGGTCGAAAGCAACCGAATGGAATGACCAGAACATCAGCTCCATCACCGGGCGGACTCCGAGCATGGATGCACCAATACCCATACCAATGAAACCAGCCTCAGAGATCGGAGTGTCGACGATGCGCTTGTCGCCCCATTTTGCCCAAAGGCCTTCGGTAACTTTATAGGCACCATTATATTGGGCGACTTCTTCACCCATAATGACGACGTTTTCGTCGCGGGCGAGTTCTTCGTCCATGGCTTCACGGAGGGCTTCACGGTAGGTCAGTGTGCGCATGTTAGGAAAAGGGATTGGAGATAGAGAAATTGGATATTGGTTACGAAAAAATTATGCAAAGAAGTGGTGGCCGATTTTTGAGGCCTCGGTTTGGTTATCGGTTTCCCAATACACATCGGTGGAAATGTCAGCGATGGTCGGCGCTGGGGATTCTTCGGCGAATACGACAGAAGCATCCGCTTCTTCTTTAGCCAGTTTGTTGATATTCTCGATCATTTCATCATTCAGCAAACCTTCCGCGACGAGCTTGTTTCTGAAGACATGAATCGGATCGTGGTTTTTCTTGTAGTTTTCGATCTCCTCAGGAGTGCGGTATTTTTTGAAATTCGCATCCGCAACCGAGTGGCCGTAGTAGCGATAGGTATCAATTTCAAGAACGGTCGGCTTGTGCTCTAAGCGAGCGCGCTCCATGGCGATGTGAGTTTTGGCACGAACTTCGTAGATATCCGAGCCGTTGATCACGTCCCATTCTATCGCGTAGGCTTCGGCACGTTGAGCGAGGCAGCCGGTGTAGGCAGAAGAACGCTTCTGCGAAGTGCCCATCGAATAGCCGTTGTTTTCGATCACGTAAACGACAGGGATTTCAAAAAGAGCCGCGAGGTTAAGAGATTCGTGGAAAGAGCCTTGGTTGACGGCGCCGTCACCGAGATAGCAAAGGCAGCAACCTTCTCTACCGAGATATTTCAAACCGTAGGCAAGGCCGAGTCCAAGCGGAGTTTGGCCAGCAACGATACCGTGACCTCCCCAGAAATTTTTATCCGGCGCGAAGAAGTGCATCGAGCCACCTTTGCCTTTTGAACAGCCCGTTTGTTTCCCGAACATTTCTGCCATGCATTCATTCATCGACATACCTGAAGCGAGCGCGTGAGCGTGGCAACGATAGGCTGTGATGTTATGATCATTTTCTCCGCAGAGGGAAAGCGTACCTACGGCGACGGATTCCTGTCCGATATACAAATGTAAGAAGCCACCCATCCGGCCGGGCTTTTGATAGTTCGCGAGAGAAACTTGTTCGAAGCGGCGAATGCGCACCATCTGAGTGTAGAGCTCAATTTTTCGCTCAGGCGTGAGGGATTGGTTGATGGGCGATGCTGCGAAGTTAAGGTCGGACATGTTGAGAGTTCAGTTAGTGAAATCGGTTGCTGGGTAAAGGTAGCTGGGACTGGCGGCAAGTTTTATCTTACTGGGCTCGTTGCTGGAGCGGCGGAAAAAGTGGGAAGCGCGAAACGTGCCGATAGGAAAATCGCTGTGAAGATGAGATTCGCCCCAACCATATTACGCAGGAAAACCCATGAAGGGACTGGGCTGCCAACTGGGCCAGTCCATAGAGATTGAATCACACCTTCGAGATTTTTTGCATACATCGGGCTGCCCATCCATGCAGCGAGGTTGGTGATGAGGTGAAACATCAGCGCAGCAACAACCGCGCCTGCAAGTGTCGTCGCGATGTGTTTTGGTGCCATGGATTTTCCGAAAAAGTAAACCACAGCAAATGCAACCGCTGTGGTCAGGAATTCCGCTAAGCCGAGAAACTGGGGATTTCCTGTAATAATTGCATTCACTGGATACGTCACAAGCCATGCGGCCACAGGAATCGCCCAGCTCCGCCAGTCTTTTGCCATGATCGCTCCGCAGAAGAATAAGGCGGCAAGCGGTTGAAAATTAGGAAGTATTTCTGGAAAAACGCCACCTATGTAACGGAAAATAATCACCAGAAGTGTAAACAATGCCAATGCCAGAAAGCGGTTCATGCGGAAAAATAGTCAGCAAGCGGCCTCGGGGGCGAGGCGAAATTTCTGCATATCGTATTTTCCTGAGTGGGATTCCAGAAAGCCACAAAATGTGGCACATTCCAGATAAGCACCCACATCTTGTGATGCCTCCGAAAGATTTATGGAAATCTCGTGACTGAAGGCTTGCCAAGCCAAGGTGAAAAAAGAAACTCTTGGCAAGGCAAATCATGCCAATCCACTTATGAAGTTCAGTATCTCCAAAGACGTTTTCCTGGAAGGCTTACAAAAAGTTCAGCACGTAGTGAGCTCTCGGACCACCCTACCTATCCTTTCCAATGTTCTACTTGTCGCAAAAGGTGGCCGTTTGGTTTTTACCACGACCGACCTAGATGTAGGCATCACCGGCTCAGTCGAAGCAACGATCGAGAAAGAAGGAGCAACGACTCTTCCTGCTAAACGCCTTGTTAGCATCGTTCGTGAACTTCCATCGAGCGAAGTCGAGGTAACTGTCGATTCGAAAAACTACGCAACGATCAAAAGCGGTCCATCCACTTTCAAAATCATTGGCCTCAGCGATTCTGAGTTCCCACCGCTTCCAAACTTCGAAGGCGCAAAATCATTCAAGATTCCGCAAATCGAATTGAAAAACGGCCTGAAAAAAACTTCATTCGCGATTTCCACGGATGAGACCCGCTACGTGCTCAATGGAATTTTCGCTTCCTTCCGCGAAGGTAAACTTGCTTTGGTTGCGACCGATGGTCGTCGCTTAGCGATGGCGGATATGGATCTTGAGTTCCCAGCTTCACATGAAACGGATGTGATCATTCCTTCCAAAGCGGTTCAGGAAATTCAACGTTTGCTCGGAGATTCCGGCGAAGTTGAAGTCAAACTCAGCGACAGCCAAATCTCGTTCACCGTGGGTGATACGCTACTCGCTAGTAAGCTGATCGAAGGCAACTACCCGAACTACCGCCAAGTCATTCCTGGTGACAGCAACGAGCGCGTGGTCATTTCCCGTGAACAACTCCTCGAAACCGTTCGCCGCGTTTCCCTCCTCTCTTCCGATAAATCGAATTCCGTGAAATTGATCTTTTCGGAAAATCAGATCGAAGTCTCCGCAAACTCACCAGACGTCGGTGAAGCCCAAGAAACCCTCGAAGTCAGCTACAGCGGACCAGATATGCAAATCGCATTCAATCCTGAATTCCTGCAAGCTCCCCTTCGCGCCCTGGATACCGACAACATCTATCTCGATCTGATCGATGAAATGAGCCCTGGCGTGGTGCGGATCGAAGGTTCTTTCCTCTACGTCCTCATGCCAATGCGCGTGACTAACTAATCCTACGATCATGGGAAGAGCGTTTGAGTGCAGACGGCGGGCGAAAGAGTCGCGTTGGGCGACAATGTCGAAAATTTTCCCGAAGTTAGCAAAGTCGATCACGCTTGCCGCGAAAAATGGCGGACCTGATCCGGAATCAAATGCACCACTTCGCGTAGCGATCCAGAACGCGAAGGCCGCAAACCTTTCCAAAGAAAACATCGATAACGCGATCAAGCGTGCCGCAGGCAAAGACGCTTCTGACATCACGGAAGTAACCTACGAAGCCAAAGGCCCACACGGTTCATTGTTTTACATCGAGTGCGCTACAGATAACACCAATCGCTCAGTCGGTAACCTCAAAGTCATCCTCGGGAAAAACGGGGGAGAAATTGCGCCCAGCGGCGCACTAAATTTTATGTTCGACCGCAAAACGGTGATCGAGTTTCCCGTCCCAGAAGGCAGAGATCTGGAAGAATTAGAGTTTGAACTCATTGATGCCGGACTCGAAGAACTCTCAGTCGACGATGAAATTGTGACGGTGATAGGTGATTACTCCTCATTTGCGAGTCTCGCGACTGCTCTCGAAGCTCAAGGAATCGAAGCAACCAAATCCGGCCTCCAGCGTTTACCGACTCAACCCATCGAACTCACCGAAGCGCAGATCGAAGACGTTGAAGCCTTGCTAGATAAAATCGAAGACGACGACGATGTCCAAGCGGTTTATACGAACCTTGGATAAGCTACCGGTTACTTCGACTCAGCCCGACTGCGGCCTTTCGCGATATACTGAGCTAAGCGCTCCTTCATCTGCTCCGCGACTTCTCGGTTCTCTTCGATCACATTCGTTTTCTCAGAGGGATCCTTGGCTAGATCGAATAATTGAAACTGCGGGACTTTGGTATTGGTAAGTGAGCGCTCCACCACCACGTTACTGGCAGATTTTGTATCGTGACGAACTAGCTTCCAGCTCCCCGACCGGAAACCAAAATTCGACTTCCCTCCATTATCTTGCTGGATGAGGTGCTCGCGTCCTTTTGCGTCAGGCTTGCCCAACATGACATCAGAGACATCAAAACTATCGAGAAACTCGTTCTCCGGTAATGAGGTTCCAGTTAGAGCCGCGAAGCTCGCTGCGATATCAATCGTGCAGACCACTTCATCGGAAACACTCGGTTGAATTTTGCCTTTCCAATAGGTGATGAACGGAGTGCGGGTGCCTCCTTCATAAACGCTGTATTTACCCCCACTGAATGGACCTGCTGCACGATGACTACCCAGCTTCTCAAGCGCTTGATCCTTGTAGCCATCATCCATCACTGGGCCATTGTCCGAGCAGAAAATGATAAGTGTTTTATCGGCAATCTTTAGACGCTCGAGCGTTTTCACTAACTCACCCACACACCAATCTAGTTGAATGATCGAGTCCCCACGAAAACCTAGACCGCTTTTGCCATGAAAGCGTTCATGTGGCATGCGCGGCACATGAAGGTCATGCGATGCGAAGTATAAGAAAAACGGTTTGTCATGATGCGACTCAATCCAAGCGTTGGATTTTTCTACCCACTTGTCAGCGAGATCTTCATCACGGAAACGTGCAGTATGCCCACCTGTGTAAAATCCGATGCGGCTAATTCCATTATGGATGGTTCCATTGTGACCGTGTGACCAATCCATTTTAAGCGAGTCACGGCGGCTCACTCCAGTCGGATGATCTTTAGCGGGAAGTTTATCTCCAACCCAAAGCGGATCTTTTGGATCAAGGCCAACCACACGATGATCTTCTAGGTAAACTTGTGGCACGCGATCGTTCGTAGTCGGAAGCAAGAAGGCATGGTCAAAACCGATTTCCAAGGGACCAGGCTTGATTTCGCCATTCCAATCTGGACCGGTTTTTCCACCCAAGCCGAGATGCCATTTCCCGATCGCAGCCGTGTGATATCCCGCAGCCTTAGCAAGATCAGGAAGAGTCGTCGTATCGGGTGAAATAGTCAGCTTACCGTTAGGAGGTGCAACCCCCGTCCCTTTGGTCCGAAACGCATAACTACCTGTTAACAACGAAACACGAGTCGGGGTACAGGTAGATGCTGAACAATAACCACTGGTGAAACGGCGGCCATCCTCGGCAAGTTTATCGATGTTTGGAGTTTTAAAAGCCGTAGCTCCATAACAGGAAAGATCTCCGTATCCTAAATCATCAGCGATAATCACGATGACATTGGGCTTTTCTGCAGCGGTGAGCAGAGACGCAAGAGCAAGAGTGGAGACTAAAAAAAATGAATGAAAGAAGCGCGAAGAGGAACGCATAAGCTTAAGGGATGAAATTTTCGTTATATTTTTTATATCGACCTCAGGAAGCCTTACTTTGAAATCAATCATTAGCGCCTCAATCGGATCATGTCGATCAAGCCACCACAAATGCAGCGGCTTGCTCTGGGGTCAGCTCAATGAATTGCCATGGAAGGCCATTGGCATTGAGATCCGCCATGAAGCCATCTGGATCGTGTTGTTCCATGTTCCAAACACCGGTTTTATTCCAACCTCCTTCTAACATTTGCTTCGCTCCGATCATGGCTGGAACTCCAGTAGTGTAGGAAATCGCTTGGGAGCCGACTTCCGCGAAGCATGCCTCGTGATCGCAGATGTTATAGACGTAGATCGCTTTCGGTTTGCCGTCTTTGATCCCCGTGATGACGTTACCAATACAGGTTTTGCCTTTGGTGGTTTCACCAAGATCACCTGGGTTAGGAAGCACTGCTTTGAGAAATTGAAGTGGAACGATTTTCTGTCCTTGGTATTCCACTTCGTCGATACGGGTCATGCCGACGTTTTGAAGGACTTCCAAATGTTTCAGGTAGTTTTGTGAAAACGACATCCAAAATTGCGCGCGCTTGATGGTGGGAATATGTTTAACGAGAGATTCAAGCTCTTCGTGATACATCCGGTAAATCTCGTAAGTGCCCACCTCTTGAGGGCATGTGAACGACTGATGTTTTGACATCGGTGCCGTCTCGATAAATTTCCCATCTTCCCAGTGGCGGCACTCCGCAGTGACTTCGCGGATGTTGATTTCCGGATTAAAGTTCGTGGCGAACGCGCGACCGTGATCGCCACCATTGACGTCGATGATATCGAGCGTGTGGATTTCGTCGAAGTGGTGCTTGAGCGCCCATGCGGTGAAAATATTAGTCACCCCCGGATCGAAGCCGGATCCCAGCAACGCCGAGAGACCTGCTTTTTCAAATTTTTCCTGATACGCCCATTGCCATGAGTATTCGAATTTTGCGACATCAAGCGGCTCATAGTTTGCGGTGTCGAGGTAATCGATGCCCGCTTTGAGGCAGGCGTCCATGAGATTGAGATCTTGGTAAGGAAGGGCAACGTTGATCAGTAGGGCTGCGCCAGTTTTTTTGATGAGTGCAGCCGTTTCATCGGAGTTATCCGCATCCACTTTTGCGGTAGCGATGGTTTTGCCGGTGCGTTGCTTCACGGAAGCGGCGATCGCATCACATTTCGAAACTGTGCGGGACGCGAGAGTGATTTCGCCAAAAGTATCAGGAAGCATCGCGCATTTGTGAGCGACCACGCTGCCGACTCCGCCGGCGCCGATGATGAGAATATTTTTCATTTCAATAATGGGTGAAGTTTTGGATCAGTTCGATGGGCGTATCGAGAGCTACCGGGGGCAAATTGGCAAGTACTTCGAAGTAGCGATTTAAAGCAGGTTTCTTGTGCCACAAGGAGGGGCTGCATTCTGCTGCCCACTTCCCAAAATCGGCGGCATTCTGCCGCCGCTCCTTGTAATCAACTCGGCATCAGATCGATCCCAAATTTCCGCAGAATAATTACGGTCAGCCAGAAAAAGACCGTGGTGAGCACGCAATTGACCGCCAATGCGCTCCAAAATGACCAGCCGTGGCGCAGCATCCATGGAAGAACAAGAAACATCGGCAATGTGGGCAGGACGAACCAGAACGTCCCCTCTGCGTGACCTGCGATTCTTGAGCTAGATTGTCCCCCGTGCCACATCCAGATCATAGCCAATAACGAGGTAAGCGGCAGCGCAATCAGTAGAGCGGAGAGCTTATCGCTAAATAGCTGCACTTTATTGACCAGCAGGATGATAACAGCGGTGAGAAGGACTTTGACGATATCAAAGAGCTTAAATGTCAGGAATTCGGACCAAGGTAGGTTGGACATGTCAGGAATCTTCTGCTGCATTTCAAACGCATCAATATAAAATGCACGAAAGTTGACCGTTGGCTGCTTTTCGCTAAAGTCTCAATATGAAAGCTGCAGAACTCGCCGAAAAAATCCTCGATGCTATGCTCGGTCACCTCGGAATTGTGGCGGAAATTCAAATCCAAGACACCGATGAAGGCCCTTGCTTGCAAATTTTCTCCTCGGAAAAAGAGGCGATCATTGGCGACCACGGAGATCGTCTCGATGATATCCAATATCTCGTAAATCGTATCCTGCGGCGCCAGTTGCCCGATGCGGAACGCGTGAAAGTCGATTGCGAGCACTTCCGCACCATGCAGGAAGACCAACTGAATCAAGAAATCCGCGACCTCATTGAGTTGGTGAAAACTCAGGAGAAAACCTACCGCGTCAGACCACTTAACGCCTACTACCGCCGCTTGGCATACAACGTAATTGCAACGGATGAAGCCGTTTCCGCAAGCTCACCTCCCGGCGACGATAGACTGAAGCGCATTGCGATCTCTCCGAAAAACAAGCCAAGTTCATAGATATGAAAAAATTCCTCTTCGATTGTGGCACACGTGATTCCAGCACATCCCTCGGATTGCTCATCCTGCGGGTCGGCACCGGTCTGTTGATGCTCTTCGGCCATGGCCTCGGGAAACTCCAAGAATTCGCAGAAAAAAAATCTGCATTTCCTGTGCCAGATTTTTTCCCGCTAAAATACATGTCCCCTTCCATCAGCTTGATGGCGGCGATTGGAGCAGAAGTCGGATGCGGAGCCTTACTTGTACTCGGCTTAGCGACTCGCCCCGCGGCATTTATACTCGCTTTCACAATGACCGTCGCCGCTTTCAATATCCTTGCAGCTGGGCCACTGTTCATGAGCGGAGGCTCGGGTGCGAAAGAACCTGCTTTGTTATTTTTGATTCCTTGCGTCGCTCTTCTACTCTCAGGCGCTGGTTCATTTTCTATTGATGCGATGATCCTCAAAGATCGTCGCCGGAATTGGTAAGCTTTACACATTCATCATTTTGGAAACTCATCGTTTAGTTATGCCAGGAGACCTGAACCATTACGGTTCATTGTTTGGTGGACGTATGTTGGCATGGGTTGACGAAGCGGCATGGATCGCCGCATCGGCTGAATTTCCTCATTGCCAACTCGTCACCATTGCCATGGATAAAGTCGAGTTCCGCCAAGGGGTTGGCGATGGCACAATTTTAAAAATCAATTGCTCACTCGCCAGAAAAGGCACTACTTCGCTCACTTACCAAGTTGTCGTAACCGATGCGAAAAGCGCTACGGAGATTCCTGTTTTTCAAACGAATGTGACATTTGTCTCGGTGAACGACATCGGCGAGAAACGAGCTATCTGATTTTTCGAGATGATTCACACGCTTGATATTGTCCTGCCATTGGAGAGTTCTGAAAATGAATCGGCGCGCAAGATTGCTGCAGCTAAAATATTAGGGGTCGATCCCTCACGCGTTCGCGACATCCGTTTGCGCAAGCACTCCATCGATGCCCGCCAGCGACAGGTGAAAGTGCAATTACGCATCGAAGTTTCGGTAGATGAGGATTAGCCTGAAGAGACGAAGTCCGTTTGGGCAGCTCCTACACTTTCATCCGATGCGAAAAAAATTCTCATCATCGGCGCAGGACCTGCCGGTTTATTCGCCGCCCTGCGTTGCCTAGAGCTAGGCCAACAACCCATTGTTCTAGAGCGAGGGAAAGACGCATCCGCGCGTCGCTTCGACCTCGCCCCTATCCTCCGTGAAGGACGCGTGATTGAAGATTCCAACTATTGCTTTGGTGAAGGTGGAGCTGGCACGTTTTCCGATGGCAAACTCTACACCCGTGCAACCAAGCGCGGGCCCGTCGCTGAAGTTTATCGAGTTCTCGTTGCCCACGGTGCCCCAGAAAAAATCCTAACCGATGCACATCCTCACATCGGTTCCAACCTTTTGCCTAACGTCGTCAAAGCGATACGCCAATCCATCATCGACCACGGTGGCGAAGTTCATTTCCAAGCGAAGGTGAATGACTTCCTGGTTTCCGATGGAAAAATCCATGGTGTTACAACCGTGGATGGACGCGAGTTTCTCGGTGACGCCACGATCCTTGCCACAGGTCATTCTGCTAGAGACATTTATCAACTGCTCGCCACAAAAGGTATTTTAATGGAACACAAGCCTTTCGCCATAGGCTTCCGGATCGAGCACACCCAACCTTTTATTGATCGACAGCAATACCATATTCCAGAAGGACAGCCGCGCCCATATCTCCTGCCAGCCGCGCGTTACCGCCTCGCCACTAAGATCGAAAATCGTGGTGTGCATTCTTTCTGCATGTGCCCGGGCGGCTGGATCGTTCCAGCAGCAACCACAGATGAACAAGTCGTCGTCAACGGCATGTCTCTATCCCGCCGTGACTCCCCCTTCGCGAATTCTGGCTTAGTCACCACGATTGAGCCTGAAGATGTTGCGTATCTTATCCCGCAACACGGCATCTTGGCTGGCATTGCATTTCAGGAAAACATCGAGCGCTCTGCGAAACACGCGGGCGGAAATCAAACCCTCGGTCAAGTCGCTCCAGCCCAACGGGCAGCGGATTATCTAACTGGAAAAATTTCCTCTGATCTACCAGAAACCTCATACTTCCCAGGATTGAACTCCGCTCCTTTGCATGAGCTATTAGCCAAGCCAATCACCCGACGCATTCGCCAAGGACTAAGCCTCTTTAATCGTCAAATTCGGAACTACGCTTCATCCGAAGCTTTATTACTCGGCTTCGAGACTCGGACATCATCCCCCCTACGCATCCCGCGCCAGCCAGACACATTTGAGCATCCAGAAATCTCCGGGCTTTTTCCATGCGGAGAAGGCGCCGGCTATGCAGGGGGAATTGTCTCCGCTGCATTAGATGGACTTAAAGTTGCTGAGGCTACTGCTGCGATAGCTCGTTAGCTCTCTAAAAAATCAAAGAGAGATTAACCACAGATAACCCAGCTCACTTCCCTTCCGCTAGCTCTACCTTGTAATCACCGATCGCCCATTGGATGCCAGCAAGGTAGTGGCGTAAAATCTCAGGATTCCAATACATCTCGTGGTTATGACCAATTGAGCAGTAAAACACCCGGCCTTTTTGCCAGTTTCTCGCCCACGCGACACCATAGTCATTATCCTTACGTTTCATACCTTTGGCTTGCGCCGACTTTTCAGGGTCGAGGCGCAGTAGCATGTGAACTTTAGATGAATCGTAGGGCGCTTTATACTGATAGATCTCTTCTTTAAAATCCAAACGCTCACCATTAAACATCGCGACTAGAGGATGCTTTTCCTGACCCGGCTCGACAAAAATATTCACCTGCGAACCCGCATTCCACGGATGCCCATTGAAATAGCCGTTGATCATTTCTCCGTATTCCGGCCAATCATAAAACGTATCGGTAGCGGCGTGGATACCCACAAAACCACCGCCGTTTTTAACAAAAGCCATGAGGCTATCCCTGAGTTCTAACTCATACTTCGTTGCCGCAGCTTTCTCTTCATCTGACATTTTCGCCAGCTCATCTTTGAGAGGCGCAAAAGGATTCATCGTCGTGCTCAGGAAACAGATCGCATCGAACTGGCTGATCTTATCTTTTTCAAAATTAGAAAGCGCATCGCTGATCACAGCCTCATACGCACCGGTTTTCTTACCCATCTCTTCAAGAGCGATTTTACCCGTCACAATCGATTGATGGCGAAACCCGTTCGTCCGGGAAAACACCAACAATTTACGCGGCTTAACAGGTTTTGCATAAGCCTCAGTAGGGATCGATGCCGTGATTTTTTCGACGGCACCAGCGGGTGGTTGTTCACCTGCAGGTTTATAGGCTACAACGAATGCAGCGACAAGGGCGACGGCGCAGGACGGAATCAGTGCTTTCATATTTGGTTAAGATTTCCCAGAGTCTTTATAACGAAAAGATTCTTGCCGATCAAAAAATTCATGACTTCCCACACCACAACCCTCACTAGCGCGCAAGTGAGCAAACTCCGAGAGATCCTTGAAGAGCAGGGTTTTGATTTTGCTGAAAAGGCATATACCATTTTCGCTGGAAAAAAAGGCAAACTCAACATCAGCGTTTACGAAAAAGGCCCAAAAGTTCTCATTCAGGGAAAAGATACGGAAGACTTCATCCGCTTTACGCTAGAACCACTCGTTCTAGGCGAGGCGAAACTCGGCTACGAGGAAATCACGGATCCAGAACATTTCGCCCCGCACTTCGGAATCGATGAAAGCGGTAAAGGTGACTTCTTCGGACCGCTTGTCATTGCTGGAGTTTACACAAATGCTGAGATCACTCGCCACCTCATCAAAGCCGGAATCACAGATTCAAAAAAAATCACTACCCCCGCAAAAATTCGTCAGCTCGCAGCCGTGATCAAAGCTACGCCGGGAATTGAGTTCGACGTGATCGCGCTACGCCCCGAAAAATATAACGAGCTCTACGCCTCGTTTAAAAATCTCAATCGCATGCTCGCTTGGGGCCACGCCACCGTCATCGAAGAGCTTGCTAGAAAACGCCCTGACTGCCCGCGCGCGCTTTCTGATCAATTTGCTAAGGCAGAAGTTTTAGAGCGGGCCCTGAAACAAAAAAATATCACCCTCACTCTCGGCCAACGAACCAAAGGCGAGTCCGACACCGCTGTCGCTGCTGCATCCATTCTCGCGCGAGAGCGATTCATCGATTGGATGGATGCCGCGACAACCAAAATGGGATTCAAGATCCCTCTCGGCGCTTCATCCGCAGTTGTGTCAGCAGGAAAAACTCTGGTGAAAACTCACGGAGCAGAAGCGTTAGGTAAATTTGCAAAACTGCATTTCAAAACTACCCAGCAGGTCACAGGGGAATTGTTTTGAGCATTCAAAGACTTATAACTGGAATTCCCAATTTAGCAGCAGCTCTACTAAGCTCAGCATTTGGTTTAACAACATAGATAAAATCTATCGGCAGAAGTTTTGATCGGTCGATTTCCTCGAGTTCTTGAGGGTGCTTTCCGGAAACGACCTCCCACTCAATATCAACATGCAGAAAATTATCTGTTAGTTCGGCAGTCTCAGCTTCGGAAGACTTCCAAAGGACCGCGCGATGAGGTTTCTCTCCTCTCAAGTCATCATCATTGAGCCACCTTTTTGGAGTCACGAACTTACTGAGGTATGCC
>CAWUUP010000065.1:0-3489 GCA_963925255.1 uncultured Luteolibacter sp. | reverse complement strand
GCTTTATAAACGTCTCGGTAGTCGCCTTGTCGCCAGCACCAGCTTCGGCCTGCAAGCTGCGGTGATGCTCAAACTCATCCATGATCACGCACCAAAAATCCCAGTCGTCTTTATCGATACCGGATTCCTGTTTCCTGAGACCTATCGCTACGCCGAAGAGTTAATGGAAAAATTTCCGATCGATTATCGGGTCTATCAACCCACGATTTCAGCTTCTCGCATCCAAGCACTTTGGGGGAATCTTTGGGAAAACGGTAAGGAAGGAGCAGATCGCTACGCGCTTCTAACGAAAGTCGAGCCGATGAATCGCGCACTACGTGAAATCGGCGGCGATGTTTGGATCAGCGGCCTGCGTCGCTCGCACTCCGATACGCGCCAAGAACGTAATTTTGCCGAACAGCAGAAAAGAACTCTCAAAGTTTATCCCATCCTCGATTGGGCAGACGCGCAGGTGGATCTGTTCTTCCACCAAAACCAACTTCCCCGTCATCCCCTAGCCGACCAGGGCTATTTCACCATGGGCGACTGGCACAGCACAAACCCCTCACTTGACGGCACCGCCAACGGCACTCGTTTCAACGGCGAGAAATTTGAGTGCGGATTGCATCTCGAATCCACCACTTCGGATTTCCAGATTTAGTAAGCCGTAAGCGCATGTGCCCTGGGAGTTCACACGTTTTTTCCGCTTCCAGTCATTTCCGCTGGCAGGGGCGAGCGGACTTACCTAAGGTGTGGTAACTTTTAACGCCCCAACGCATATGAATATCGCAGAAAACATGGTTGCCACGATTGGTAACACTCCCCTGATTCGTCTCAATCACATCACCAAAGGTCTCGAAGCTGAGATTTGTGTGAAGGCAGAATTTTTCAATCCCCTCTTCAGTGTGAAAGACCGCATCGGTAAATCCATGGTCGAGGCGGGTGAGCGTGAAGGTAAGCTCAAGCCCGGCGGTCTGATCATCGAACCAACTTCGGGTAACACCGGAATCGCTCTCGCATTCGTTGCTCGCTCGAAAGGTTATCGCTGCATTCTGACCATGCCTGAAAGCATGTCGATTGAGCGTCGTGTTCTTCTGCGTTTGCTTGGTGCGGAAATTGTTCTCACTCCTCGTGCCAAAGGCATGGGCGGAGCGATTGCGATGGCGAATAAACTCCTAGCTGAAAATCCGGGTTCATACGGCCCGAGCCAATTTGACAATCCAGCAAACCCACAAGCACATCGCGAAACCACTGCAGAAGAAATCTGGCGTGATACGGATGGTCAAATCGACGCGTTCGTCTCAGGCGTGGGGACTGGCGGAACGATCACCGGAGTTTCTGAAGTTCTAAAAGCGCGATGCAACATGAAGTCGTTCGCGGTTGAGCCAGTCAACAGCCCAGTGATCACACAGGCAAAAGCTGGTGAAGCACTTCAGCCAGGCCCGCACATGATTCAGGGTATCGGCGCGGGATTCATTCCAGGTAACCTCAATCTCGATATCGTCGATGAGGTTATTCAAGTTTCCAACGAAGACGCCTTTGCTACCGCGCAAGCACTTGCGCAAGAAGAAGGTCTACCTGCTGGTATTTCCACTGGCGCGAACGTTTGGGCTGCAATGCAACTTGCGAAACGCCCAGAATTCAAAGGCAAGCGCATCGTCACCATTGGCTGTTCATCCAGTGAGCGCTATCTCTCGACTCCTCTTGCAGAAAAAATTCGCGAAGAAGTTTCCAATCTTCCAGTGCAAGAAGCGTAACCATCTCAGGATGCTGTTTGTTTGTATCTAAACTATTTCCACGTATCCCATGACTTTCAATGACATCATTCATGATCCATTTACTTGGGGTCTTCTTCTTGGCTTGTTGATCGCAGGATTCGTTCTGAAAAATGCGATCAGCACGAAGTTTCGGATGCGTAAGGAAATTAAGAAATTGGCAACGGAGCTGCGTGATTTTCAATCGCATCTGAACACCCAGATGAAAATCACTGCTTCTGGTAGCGATTCGATGACTAAGGAAGTCGAGTCGCTGAAAACGCAAAACGAAAACCTGCGCATCACTCTTGCGACCCTTCAAACTAAGCCAGATAAAAGTGAGCAACGCCAATTTCGAATCCAGGAAATGGCAGTTCGCATCATGCGAGAGCAAGCTCCGGGTTTTGCTGGCGCATGGGAAAAAGCAGTGAGAGAGGCAGAATCTGAAATCGAATCTGCAGAGAGCGGTTTTACCAAACTCATACGCAAAGTGGTTCCCGGTCTTGGGAATTCATCGAAGCCGCCCGTGGAAGAATCGTCTTCAGAATCTCTCTGAGTAAAAAATTTACAATTTATTGAAAAATAATTGAGAAGGCAGCCGTATAAAAGGGCGTTCAATCAATTTCCGGGCGGCCACCGCTCAGCATCCTCCTCCCCGATTCGGATTCGGGGCGACGGCGGCCCAAATTCTTAAATCTCGTGATGGTGTTAAAACCATCACGAGATTTTTCGTTTGTAGCTGTCGCGTCTCGCGGCTTCTTAATCGTGGCTGGAACATGTTGTTCCAGTTCGTCGCGGGGACATGCTGTCCCCATGTGTAAACTTTCAGCTTGGCTCGCCAGTATCTGGAACGGGGACAGGATGTCCCCGCCACGGTTGTGCTGCGCGATGCTTCATGAAATTTAAGGTTTCGAATTTCGAATTTCGAATTTAGCATCTAGCTATGTCCAAAGTGATGGTTGGTTTATCTGGTGGGGTTGATAGCGCGGTTGCGGCCGCGTTGTTGGTGGAGCAGGGGCATGAGGTGGTTGGGGGCTATATGAAAAACTGGATGAACGACGAGGGGATTCCTGGGGATTGTCCATGGGAGCAAGATATCGAGGATGCGCATGCGGTGGCGAAAACTCTGGGGATTGAGTTTCGGGTGATTGATTTGGTGGACAGCTACAAAGAAAAGATCGTTGAGTATTTGGTGAATGGCTATGAGGAGGGTCTGACGCCGAATCCAGATGTTTGGTGCAACCGTGAGATGAAGTTTGGGGTGTTTTTGGATTACGCCTTGGAGCAGGGATTTGAGGCTGTAGGGACGGGGCATTATGCGCGGAGACGTGTGCTTTCCAATGGTCAAGCAGCGATTTTGCGTGGGGCAGATCCAAACAAGGATCAGAGTTATTTTTTATCGTTGATGACGGCAAGGCAGGTCGAGCATGCACGTTTCCCAACAGGTGAAATGCTCAAACCAGAAGTGCGTGAGGTGGCGCGCCGGTTTCAATTACCTGTTGCGGATAAAAAAGATTCGCAGGGAATTTGTTTTCTCGGGCAAGTGAAGATGAGCGATTTCCTTGCACACTATTTGCCAGATAAGCCGGGAGATATTATCGATACGGCGGGACGGGTGATGGGGCAGCATCGCGGTCTGCATTTTTACACAATCGGTCAGCGCAAAGGTCACGGCGTAGCTTCGCCGAAAGAAGGCATGGCTTATGTTGTTGTGGGTAAAAAAGCGGCGGAGAATCAGTTAGTGATCGGCTGGGAT